>JAWOGV010000322.1:0-3995 GCA_046496605.1 Acidimicrobiia bacterium
ATCCGATTACCTCGCCACGCGGGAGGAGTCCCGTCTACCCCTTCCGATATGGCAGACGGGCGACTGCGTGTACATGGATCCCGAGGAGGGCCTTCCGTGGGCACCCATCGCCCTCGACCGCGTCGTGCCATGCGACGGTGCCCACAATGGGGAGGTCCTGTTCGGCGACCCGAGCGCGACCGACGCCGAGACGTTCGACGAGGATGCGGTGACGTACCAGCGGAACCACACGTGCGATCGCGAGTTCCAGACGCTGCTCGGACCCCAGAAGGACCGAACCCCCAGCCTCGTGACCTACATGCCAGATGCGGACGAGTTCGCCAGAGGAGACCGCTACCTCGCCTGCCTGGTCCGGATCCCGACCAACGACGGGCTCGAGTTGTTCGCAGGCAGGCTGGCCGACCGCGACGATCTCGTCTGGTCCCCCAAGCCGGGGACATGCTTCGGACCCACCCTCGCACCCGAGGGTCTCGACTGCGGCACGGTCCATTCCTATGAGTATCTCGGGACCGCCGACACCGACCTCGACGCATGGCCGCGATCGACCGAGGTGTTTGCGGAGGCATGCACCGCCCTCGTCGATGCCCTCCCCGAGGGTCCCGTGGGGATCGATGTGTTCCCGACGGGCCTGTACCCGTATGCGTTCGAGGGTGGCGACCGCACCGTTCGATGCATGGCGTTCGCATCCGACGCCGATGGCATGGTCGAGGTCGTGGGGAGCTTCACCGAGAGATGGCGCGTCGTCCGACAGGACGGCATACCCGCCTGATCGCGTCTCGTTCGTTGCAGCGCGCGACCACTGCTGCCGACCGATCGCACGGCGCCTCGGTAGATTCTCGCCATGGGTTCCCGCCACGTTCGGCTGCTCGGAGATGTCACGCTCACGAACGACGACGTGCTCATACCGCTCAGGCCGACGCAACGTCGTCTGCTCTCGTTGCTGGCGATCGGCCCTGGGAAGGCGATCGACCGCGATCGCCTCATCCACGAGATGTGGGGCGACGAACCACCACCGACGGCGCGCAATGCCCTCCAGGTTCACATCAGTGCGCTGCGGAGGGCAGCACCGGGCTCGATCGATTCGAGCAACGCGGGTTACGCCCTCTCGACCGACTCGGTTTCGCTCGACATCCACGAGTTTGATGTGGCCTCGATGAACGCCCTCGGTCGCGTCGATCCCCAGAGCTGGGCCCCTGTCCTCGCGGAGTGTGAGCGCGCCTTCTCCCTCTGGCGTGGTGAGCCGTTCGTCGAAATCCCCGATGCCGAACGCGCGATGCCCGAACGGGCACGGTTGGCGGAGCTCCATCTCGGGGTCCTCGAGCGCCGGGTCGAAGCCCTTCTCGCACAGGGGCGCGACGGCGAAGCCATATCCGAACTCGAACGACTCGTCGCCGCATACCCGTTGAGGGAAAGGTTCTGGGAGTATCTGATGCTCAGCCGGTATCGACTGGGTCGCCAGGCTGACGCGCTCCGGGCGTTCAAACAGGTCTCCGCGATCCTCGGGGAGGAACTCGGGATCGAACCGGGACAGCGGCTCCGGGCACTGGAGGAGGAGATTCTCTTCCAGATTCCCGACGTACAACTCGGCGCCGTGGCCAAACCCCACACCCTTCCCTCGATCACAACCAGCTTCGTGGGGCGCGACGACCTCATCACCCAGGTCTCCGACGAACTGAGGAACCATCCCATGGTGACGATCACAGGCGGTCCCGGAGTCGGAAAGTCGCGACTCGCCCTCGAGGTCGGCTGGCGAATGCTCGATGAGTTCTCCGCAGGCGTGTTCTTCGTCGGACTCGAAGGCGCAACACGTGTTTCCGATGTCGCTGCTGACATCGCAGCCAACGTCCATGGCCTGGAGGAGGTCGACGACCTGACCATGATCGGTCGCATTCTCTCTGATCGACCGATGTTGCTGATCCTCGACAACTGCGAGCACGTCGTGCCGATGATCAACCTCCTGTGCGCGGGCGCCGTCGTACCGTCGCCAAGCCTTCGGATTCTCGCCACAAGCCGTCGCAGGGTCGGTGTCGTCGGGGAGCACGCCATGCAGCTCCGACCCCTCGATCTCCCGGAGGAGACGCTCGCCTCCACGGATGAGCTCCTGAAGAACCCGACGGTGAGGCTCCTGATCGACCGTGTTCGCGCGAGCACTTCGGAATTCCGACTCGCAGACATCGAACCGGATGATCTCGTCGGAATCGCACATCAGACCGACGGTGTTCCGCTCGCGATCGAGATGGCGAGCCGATGGATCGCGTCCCTCGGGTTGCGGGAGTTCAGGAACCTGAGGGAGCACGTACCCGACGGGGCGCTCGAGGGTGCGATCGAATTGAGCTATCGGCTCATGTCCCAGGGCGATCGGGACTTCCTCGACGCGAGCTCGGTCATCTGCGGCCGTGCGACGCTGAACACCCTCAGCGCCGTCTGCTCACCCGAGGGTCCCCTCATCGAGAGCGCGGGAACGGTGACGAGGCTCGTCGAGTCCTCGCTCCTCGTCAACGAGGTCGCACCGACGGGCGAAATGGTGTTCTTTTCGCTGCAGTCCGTCCGCCAGTACGCGGCAAGAAACCTCGTGAAGCAGGGCCGGACGGATGATCTGCGCGCCCGGCACGCCGAGTGGTTCACCGAGCTTGCGGGAGCGCTCTCGACCAGCACGGCGACGTCCATCATCGACGGAGCCATGCCGGACTTCCGCCAGGCTCTCCGTTGGCTCCTCGACGCCGGCGAGAATCAGCTGGCGGCCAGCATCGCCAACGGCCTCGCCCCGTACTGGGTCGCGAGGTTCCGGACATGGGAGGCCGACATGTGGTTCTCCGAGATTCTCGCATGGGACGATCGACCGCCTTCCCTCGGGACGTTGTGGAATGCCGGATGGATCTCCTACAACAACAATGACTATGCCGGTGCGATGACCCGATACGGCGAGCTCGCGTCCCGCGCTCGCGAGGAGGGTGACCTGCTGTATGAGGGACGGGCGCTCTACGGGGCGGGTCGCATCGAGGTGCTCGTTGACCGACGCGACGGCGAGGCACGTCTCGGCGAGGCCCTCACCCTCCTCCGGGCCTCCGGATCGGTGCCCGACATCGCAGAGTGCGTGATGGCGCTGGGAATCGGCTATGCCTTCACCGGAAGACCCACCCTGGCCCATCCTCACCTCATCGAGGCAATGGACCTGCTCGAGGACGACCACAATCCCCGCCAACTGTCGATCTGCCTCCGGTGCCGCTCCCTCGCGTCGTACCACGAAGGGGACGAGGACGCAGCACGCGGGTTCGTCACCAGCGCCGTTGCTGTCGCAGAGGCTGCGAACGATCGTCGATCGCTCAGTGGAGCCCTGATCCAGGCGGCTCTCGTCGAATGCCGTTGGGGCGACATCCGTACGGCGGCGAGGCACATGGCCGACGCGCTTGCGCCTGTGCCGGTGGGATCGACGATCGACACGATCCACGTTCTCCTCGGCACCCTTCCTGTCCTGGTGACGGCGGGTGCGACGAGCATGGCGTTGGAGGTCGCGGCACAGATCGACCGAGTGTTCGACATTCACGGTTGGCAACCGGTACACACCGTCCATGCCGTCGTGGCGGAGTACCGCTCCCGGCTGCCCGAGATCGGTGCCCCTGCGATGGACCTCCTCGACGCGAGGGCAATCGTCCAAGCCACGTTGGCCGACATCGCCTCGGCGCAGACCGGGAGGAACCATCCGACACCGAGCGTCAGACCGGCCTCATCGTCGGGAACAGGATGACCTCTCGTATGTGGTGCTGGTCGGTGAGCAGCATCACCAGCCTGTCGACCCCGATCCCGATGCCTCCGGTCGGCGGAAGGCCGTACTCGAGGGCCAGCAGGTAGTCCTCGTCGAGCGGGTGGGCCTCCTCATCGCCTGCGGACCTCAGCTCACGCTGGGCCTCGAACCGGGCCCGCTGGTCCATCGGGTCGTTGAGCTCGGAGAACGCGTTCACGTACTCGGAACCCGCAACGAACAGTTCGAACCGTTC
>JAWOGV010000042.1:0-2701 GCA_046496605.1 Acidimicrobiia bacterium
CTGACCACGATCCACCCACGATCTGCGGCAACCCGACCATACTCCTCGGCGAGCTCGACACCGTACGGGGTACACGTCCTCGTTCCGACGATGGCGAGCCTGGGCAGGTCCGGTACCGCGCCACGGATGAAGAGCCATCTCGGTCCATCCTCGTGCCGGTGGAGGTGACGCGGGAAGCCGGGATCCGTCGAGGACAGCCACCGTATCCCCTTCTGCTCGAGCACGCCCCTGCGGATGTCAGCGGGTACCGTCATCTCGCCGACTGCGCTCCCCCCGAGGCGCGTCCTGCCCGCCACGACGGCCGCGAGCACTGCCTTCGCGCTCCCGTGCTCGGCGAGGAGCAGATCCACCGAACGAGGTGTCAGGGCCGCGTGGGCGATCTGGAGCAGCGCGTCGCTCACGGCCATTGGCCCCTGAGTTCGACTGCCTCGTCAACGTGGTCGGCGTCGACGACGTCCGACGACGCGAGGTCGGCGATGGTCCGAGCCACCCTTCGCACCCGATCCCACCCCCGGCCTGTGATGTCGTCGGACTCGGCGAGCCGAACGAGGCCCGCGCGTGCCGCTCCCGATATGGCCATTGCATCGAGCTGCGATCCGTCGAGGTCCCGATTGAGCAGACCGCGACGATGCTGGAGCGCGAGCGCGGCCTCGACCCGTACCCGCACCGTTGCGGACGACTCGCCCTGGGACCCGGTCAAGGCTGCGGGGCGCAGCCTCGGCACGCGGACACGAAGGTCGAAGCGATCGACCAGGGGGCCCGACAGCCGCCTCCGGTACCGTTCGAGCTGGGCATCGCCGCACGTGCACGGCTTGATCCGGTCGCCGGCGTACCCGCATGGGCAGGGGTTCATCGCGGCGACGAGTTGGAACCTCGCGGGAAACGTGATCGCCCCCGCGGATCGAGCGATCGTGACGACGCCGTCCTCGATCGGTTGGCGCAGGGCATCGAGCGACGACGGGGCGAACTCGCCGAGCTCATCGAGGAAGAGGACGCCGCGATGTGCCTTCGCCACCTCCCCCGGACGGGGGTTCCCGATGCCGCCCCCGACGAGGGCGGCGAGGGACGACGAGTGGTGCGGGGCGCGGAATGGCGGGACCGTCGGCTCCGACCGATCGAGGCCTGCCGCCGACCAAATGAGGGCGACCTCCCGTTCATCGGCCTCGGACAGGCGCGGAAGCAGGGAAGGCATTCTCCGTGCGATCATCGTCTTCCCGGCGCCCGGGGAACCGCTGAGGAGGAGGTGGTGACCCCCCGCAACCGCAACCTCGAGCGCGCGTCGGGCGAACGGTTGGCCACGGACGGATGAGAGGTCACCACCCTGCGACACAGGCGACCCACATGGTTCGTCGAGGGGCCGTGCTTCCAGTCGGCCACGTGCGAGGGCAACGGCCTCTCGCAGGTCCGCAACACCCGCGACCACCTCGGCGTCATCCACTCGCATCCGTGTCGCATCCGAGATGAGGCACCGCCTCCCGTCGCGAATGGCGACGTCGAGTGCTCCGAGCGCAGCGCGTACCGGCCGTACCGTGCCCTCGAGCGAGAGCTCCCCGACCGCCACGAAGCCGTCGAAGTCCAACGGGGTTTCGAACACGGCGGCGAGGATCGAGAGTGCGATGGGAAGGTCATAGGTGACACCGACCTTCGGGATATCCGCAGGAGAGAGGTTGACGACGACACGACCCTTCGGGAACCGGAAACCCTGATGGCGAATGGCGGAGCGAACGCGCTCGCGTGCCTCCCGGACCGCTGCGTCCGGGAGTCCCACGATGAGGAAGGCATGTTTGCCGCCCGTGACGGTCGTCTCGATGTGAACCGGACGCGGCTCGGCTCCGACCATTGCGCACGAAGTGACTGACGAGTACATGGTGCGACCGTATGCCTTCGGTGTGACAGGATCGCGTGCCGCCCTGGCACCACCCGACCGAGGGTCCATCCGCGACAGCCTCGAGGTGGTGCCAGATCCTTCGAGGTGACTCAGCGTCCCCGGAACCGGGGAGGACGTCTCTCTACGAACGCCGCCGCACCCTCGGCGAGGTCCTCGGAGCCCAAGAGGATGCCCTGCGCATGGGCTTCGAACGCGAGGGCCTGCTCGAACGTCATCGATGACGATCGATCGAGCGCCTTCTTGATCATTGCCTGCGCGAGCGGGGCGCCGGAGGCCAGTTCACCCGCAACGGCTTCGACGCGCCGGCCCAGGGCATCCTGGTCGACCACCTCACAGACCAGGCCGATCGCAACCGCTTCCACCGCGTCCACGATCCGCCCCGTGAGGGCGATCTCGCGAGCACGAGCAAGGCCGACCAGGCGGGGAAGCAGCCAGGTACCACCGAAGTCGAGCGTGAGGCCCCGCTTGACGAACACCTCGGCGAACCTGGCCCGGCTCGTCGCGATGACGATGTCGCAGCCGATCGCGAGGTTCATGCCCGCACCGACGGCGACGCCGTCCACGGCGGCGATGGTGGGCTTGGACGTTCGGTGGAGGGCGACTGCTGCACGGTTCACCGTTGAGGTCATGCGGCTGACATTGTCCGCCGCACTCGGGACATCGGCGCGCCTGCTCATATCGGCACCCGCGCAGAACTCTCCGTCCACCATCGCCGCCGTGGACGGCGTCGCCGTCGGTGCGGGCATGAACCTCGCGATCGGCTGCGACATCGTCATCGCGACGGGCCGTGCCAGATTCGCCGAGGTGTTCGTC
>JAWOGV010000346.1:0-11425 GCA_046496605.1 Acidimicrobiia bacterium
GGAGTGACCGGCAAGGTGCTGCTCATCGCCGAGAACCACGAGCGCATCGCCATCACATCGTTCCGGAACCTCGACCACGTGATCGCCCTCAACCTCGGTCAGGCGAACACATACGACGTCCTGTGGGCAGACACCATCGTGATGAGCAGGGGAACCCTCGAGCTCGGACAGGCCGCACCTCGGGGAACCGCAGCGCACGCCGCAGGGGCCGCCTCTGCTGGCGCAGAGGTTGCAGTTGCTGGCGCAACTGGCCCTACAGCTGCGGGCGCGTCCTCTGAACAGCGGGAGGAGGTCGCCTCGTGAAGAATCCCCGCGACATCATCTTCGAACCCGTCGTGTCGGAGAAGTCCTACGACCTCGTCTCCGATCACAACACATACACGTTCATCGTCGATCCCCGGTCGCACAAGACCGAGATCAAGCAGGCGATCGAGTCGATCTTCGACGTGAGGGTCACCAGCGTCAACACGATGAACCGCAAGGGAAAACTCAAGCGCACCGGTTGGAAGGTGGGGAAACGCAAGGACACGAAGCGTGCCCTCGTCACCCTCGCCCCCGGTGATTCGATCGACGTCTTCGAGGTATAGCCCATGGGTGTCAAGAAACTCAAGCCAACCTCGCCAGGACGTCGGTTCCAGACCGTGTCCGACTTCGAGGCGATCACCAAGTCGACGCCGGAGAAGAGCCTCCTGGCCCCCCAAACGCGCTCGTCCGGCAGGAACTCGGCGGGCCGGATCACGTCGCGCCACCGTGGCGGCGGCCACAAGCGCCGGTATCGCATCATCGACTTCCGTCGCACCAAGGATGGGGTCCCCGCCAAGGTCGCTGCCGTCGAGTACGACCCGAACCGCAACGCTCGGATCGCCCTCCTGCACTACGTCGATGGCGAGAAGCGCTACATCCTCGCTCCACTCGGACTCGAGGTCGGTGACATGGTCGAATCAGGCGCATCGGCGGAGATCCGACCGGGGAACGCCCTCCCGCTGCGCAACATCCCGACCGGTACGATCGTGCACGGCGTCGAGCTCCGTCCCGGTGGAGGGGCGAAGATGGGCCGGTCCGCCGGCACCGCCGTTCAGCTGATGTCGAAGGAGAACGCCGTCGCGCTGCTCAGGCTTCCGTCAGGCGAGATGCGTCAGGTGAACCTCGATTGTCGTGCGACGGTCGGACAGGTCGGCAACACCGAAGCCGAGCTCGTGAAGATCGGGAAGGCAGGCCGCGCACGCTGGAAGGGCAAGCGCCCCCAGTCCCGCGGTGTCGCAATGAACCCGGTCGACCACCCGCTCGGCGGCGGCGAAGGACGCAGTTCCGGAGGTCGTCATCCGGTGAGCCCGTGGGGCAAGCCCGAGGGACGCACCCGGAAGAAGAACAAGGCGAGCGACAAGTACATCGTGCGTCGTCGCTCCAAGAAGGGGAAGAGGTAACCCATGGCGAGGAGCCTGAAGAAGGGGCCATTCGTCGACGAGCACCTCTTGAGGAAAGTCGAGAAGGCCAACCAAGGCGGGGACAAGCGTGTCATCCGCACCTGGAGCCGGCGCTCGACGATCATCCCCGAGATGGTCGGCCTGACGCTCGCCGTCCACGACGGACGCAAGCACGTGCCGGTGTTCATCAACGAATCGATGGTCGGCCACAAGCTCGGCGAGTTCGCTCCGACGCGGACATTCCGTGGCCACGTAGCAGACAAGTCAGCGAGGAAGCGATGAAGGCACATGCGCAAGCCAAGCACGTGCGCCAGTCGCCATCGAAGGTGCGGCTCGTCCTCGACCTCGTTCGCGGCCTTCCCGTGGACGAGGCCCGCGTCGTGCTCGACTTCACGAACCGCCGTGCGGCGGAGACGGTGAAGAAGGTGCTGAACTCTGCCGTCGCGAACGCCGAGCACAACTTCGCACTCGATGCGGACGAGCTGTTCGTCGCGGAGGCCTTCGCCGACGAAGGGCCGACGCTCAAGCGTTGGCGCCCTCGTGCGCGGGGCCGTGCCACGCGCATCCGAAAGCGCACGAGTCACATCACGATCGTCGTAGCAGACGGGGAGGAGGTCGCCTGATGGGGCAGAAGATCCATCCCTATGGACTGCGACTCGGGATCGTCACCGATTGGAAGTCCCGCTGGTACAGCGACAGGGACTACGCGTCACAGGTGTCCGAGGATCACCGGATCCGCTCGTACCTCAAGGGTGAGCTCAAGCGCGGTGCCATATCGCGCATCGACATCGAGCGCATCGGGGACAAGAAGGTCCAGGTCGACGTCCACACGGGACGCCCCGGCGTGGTCATCGGCCGAGGTGGTTCCGAGGCTGAGCGGTTGCGATCCGGGCTCGAGAAGATCTCAGGCCGCATGGTCAAGTTCAACGTCATCGAGGTCCACAACCCCGAACTCGACGCCACGCTGCTCGCACGCAGCGTCGCGGATCAGCTCGAGGGCCGTGTCTCGTTCCGTCGTGCGCTCAAGCGCACCGTGTCGACCGCCCTCAAGGCGGGGGCCGAGGGCGTTCGCGTCCAGGCTTCCGGCCGCCTGGGTGGTGCGGACATGGGTCGCCGTGAGTGGTACCTCGAGGGTCGCGTCCCCCTCCACACACTGCGAGCCGACATCGACTTCGGTCAGGCGACAGCCGAGACCACCGTCGGCGCGATCGGGATCAAGGTGTGGGTGTACAAGGGCGACGTCATGGCTCGTTCCTCGGCAGCAGGCAAGGCCGCCGCAGAGGCGAGACTCGCTGCGGGCGGCCCCACGGAGCGCACCCGCCGCAAGTCGGTGAAGTCCCGCGCGGAGGCAGCTGCAGGCGGCAGCGAGCGGCGCATCATCGAGGCCGGCGGCGGCAAGCGCGCCGTCGAGGCCGGGGCCGGGAAGCCCGGGGGCAAGCGCCTCATCGAAGCCGGTGGCGGCAAGCGCGTCGTTACGGCGGCCGAGGCAACCGCTGAGCTCGAGGAGGCGCGTGAAGTCGCAGCGTCCGACGCGAACGCAGCTCCCACAGACGCTGAGACGCCGGTGGCGAACGCCGACACGGCGGTAGCGAATGCCGAGGTGGCCGAGGTCACCGCCGATGGAGCGGTCAGCGATCCCGGAGCCGATGAGTCGAACGCAGCTCCCGCAGATGTCGACACGGCGGCGGCGAATGCCGACGTGGCCGAGGTCACCGCCGATGAAGCGGTCAGCGATCCCGGAGCCGATGAGGCGAAGGCTGCTGTCGTCGCAGAGGCCGCCGCGGCAGAGGCAGAGGCTTCAGCGGAGACATCAGCGGAAGCGGACGTTGACACCGACACAGCACGTGGCGATGACTCCGACGAGGAGGATGCCTGATGTTGATGCCGAAGCGGACCAAGCACCGCAAGATGCACACGGGAAGGATGCGCGGCAATGCCAAGGGCGGCACGCGTGTCTCGTTCGGCGACTACGGGCTCCAGGCCCAGGAACCCGGCTACATCACCTCCCGTCAGATCGAGGCGGCTCGTATCGCGATGACCCGCCGGATCAAGCGTGGCGGGAAGGTGTGGATCACGATCTTCCCGGACAAGCCGATCACGCAGAAGCCCGCCGAGACCCGCATGGGATCGGGAAAGGGAAACCCCGAGTACTGGGTCGCCGTCGTGCGCCCGGGTCGGGTCATGTTCGAGATGTCCGGTGTCGACGAGGAGCTCGCACGCGAGGCCATGCGGCTCGCCGCGCACAAGCTCCCTGTCAAGTGCAAATTCGTGAAACGGGATGAGCTATGACCGGCACCGAACTCCGCAAACTCACATACAAGGAACTTGGCGTCAAGCTCGACGAGGCGAAGGAGGAGCTGTTCAACCTCCGGTTCCAGCTCGTCACGAACCAGCTCGACAACACCGCCAGGATCAAGCAGATCAAGGCAGAGATCGCACGCATCGCCACGGTGATGCGCGAACAGGAGATCGCTGCCTGGCAAGCACAGCAGGAGGAGGCGTAGATGGAACGCGCAACCCGAAAGGTACGCGTCGGGATCGTCGTTTCCGATGGCCGTGACAAGACCGTGACCGTCGAGGTCAGGGACACGAAGCGTCACCCGCGGTACGGCAAGACCATCCCCGCGCGAACGAAGTTCCACGCCCATGACGAGAACAACGACGCCCATGTCGGTGACACCGTCCGGATCGTTGAGACCCGACCGCTGTCGAAGTCGAAGCGGTGGCGCGTCGAGTCGATCGTGGAGCGTGCCAGATGATCCAGCAGGAATCCCGCCTCAAGGTCGCGGACAACTCCGGCGCCCGCGAGGTCCTCACCATCAGGGTGCTCGGAGGCTCCGGCCGTCGCTACGCATCCGTCGGTGACGTCATTGTCGCGACCGTCAAGGACGCCACACCAGGTGGCACTGTCAAGAAGGGCGAGGTCGTCAAGGCGGTCGTCGTTCGCACGAGCAAGGAGGTCCGCCGACCCGACGGAACCTACATCCGCTTCGACGACAACGCCTGCGTGATCATCAATGACCAGAGCCAACCCCGCGGTACCCGGATCTTCGGACCCGTTGGGCGAGAGCTGAGGGACAAGAAGTTCATGCGCATCGTGTCGCTCGCCCCGGAGGTGCTGTGATGAAGCTGCGCGAAGGGGACACGGTCATGGTCATCTCCGGCAAGGATGCCGGCACCCAATCGAGGATCGCGAGGGTCTATCCCAAGACGAATCGCATCATCGTCGAGGGTGTCGCCACCGCGAAGCGGCACCAGAAGCCGACAGGTGAGTTGAACACCGGGGGCATCATCGACAAGGACATGCCGATCAACGCGTCCAACGTGATGATCGTGTGCAAGGAGTGCGGCCCGACGAGGATCGGAGCACGTTTCGATGCCGAGGGCAAGAAGTACCGGGTCTGCCGCAAGTGTGGGAGCGATCTGTGATGGCACCTCGACTGAAGGACATCTACGAGGCCGAGGTCAAGGCGAAGCTCCTCGAGGAGCTGGGTCTCGACAACGTGATGCAGGTCCCGCGCATGAGCAAGATCGTGGTCAACATGGGGGCGGGTGACGCCGCCGCCGATGCGAAGCTGATCGATGGAGTGGTCGCCGACCTGCGAACGATCACCGGGCAACAGCCCAGGGTGAACCGTGCGCGCAAGTCGGTCTCGAACTTCAAGCTCCGCGAGGGGCAGGCGATCGGGGCGTCCGTGACACTACGCGGTGATCGGATGTGGGAGTTTCTCGATAGGCTCATCGCTCTGGCCATACCGCGCATCCGTGACTTCCGGGGTCTGAACCCGAAGGGATTCGACGGTCGGGGCAACTACACCTTCGGTGTGAACGAACAACTGATCTTTCCCGAGATCGACTATGACAAAGTGATGAAGGTCCGCGGAATGGACATCACCATGGTGACCACGGCGGAAACCGATGAGCAGGGGAGGGCACTCCTCGATGCGTTCGGATTCCCCTTCCGGCGGCAGCAGGTAGGTGCGTAAATGGCGAAGACATCGATGATCGTGAAGAACAACAGGCGCAAGGTCCTCGTCGAACGCTACGCAGAGCGTCGCGCGGAGCTCGTCGCCGTCATCAAGGACGCGGAAGCCTCCTACGAGGACAAGCGGGAGGCATACGCGAAGATCGCGAAGATGCCCCGTGATGCGAGCGCCACGCGCTACCGCAACCGGTGCAACGTGAGCGGCCGACCGCGCGCGTATTTCCGCCAGTTCGGGCTCTCACGCATCGCGCTGAGGGAGATGGCCCACCGCGGTGAACTGCCCGGCGTCAGAAAGGCGTCGTGGTAGTCATGTACACGGACCCGATAGCGGACATGCTGACGAGGATTCGGAACGCCAATACGGCGCTCCACCCCGAGACCTCGATGCCATCGTCCAAGATCAAGGAAGAGATCGCCCGGATCCTCTCGGAAGAGGGGTACATCGACGGGTGGAAGATCGATCAGGCAGATGTCGGCACCCAGCTGGTCGTCAGCCTCCGATACGGCAGCGATCGCAAGCGCGTCCTCCAAGGAATCCAGCGCGTGTCGAAGCCAGGTCATCGTGTGTACAAGGGCGCTTCCGACATCGCGAGGGTTCGGGGAGGCATCGGTGTATCGATCCTCTCGACCTCCGAGGGCGTCATGACGGACAGGGACGCCCGGCGACGCAACGTCGGTGGCGAGATCCTCTGCAAGGTGTGGTGACATGAGCCGAATCGGAAACGCACCCATTGCCCTCCCCGGCGGAGTCGGGGTATCGGTGAATGGCAGTCAGGTCGAGGTGAAGGGTCCGAAGGGAACCCTCACCCAGGCCATCGATCCAGCCGTGACGATCTCGGTCGAGGATGCGACGGTCACCCTGAAACGCCAACAGGACGACCGGGTGAGCCGTGCGCGTCACGGACTCATGAGGGCGCTCGTCAACAACATGGTGATCGGCGTATCCGACGGATTCTCGAAGGAGCTGAACCTCGTCGGCGTCGGCTACCGGGCCGCCCTCAAGGGAGACCAGATCGAGCTCCAGGTCGGGTTCTCGCACCCTGTCGTGATCGAGGCTCGGGACGGCATCTCGTTCGATGTTCCCGAGCCCACGAAGATCATCGTCACGGGAATCGACAAGCAGAAGGTCGGTCAGGTCGCGGCGAACATCCGTGCCGTTCGCCCACCCGAACCGTACAAGGGGAAGGGCATCCGCTACCGCGACGAGCGCGTACGCCGCAAAGCAGGCAAGGCAGGAGCGAGCCGATGAGTTTCAACCGGACGAGCGCACGCCATCGCAGGCACTATCGGGTGCGGAAATCGGTGCATGGCACCGGGACCCGCCCTCGGCTGTCGGTGTTCCGCAGCAACAAGCACATCTACGCACAGATCATCGACGACGACGCCGGTGCAACGATCGCTGCGGCGTCCTCGAAGGAGACTGCTGTCAAGGGCGATTCGCTCACCGTCGACGTCGCCACGAAGGTGGGGAAGCTCGTTGGCGCCCGTGCACAGGACGCGGGAGTCACTGACGTCGTCTTCGACAGGGGCGGATTCAAGTACCACGGGCGGGTCAAGGCCCTCGCCGATGCGGCCCGCGAAGCAGGACTGAAGTTCTAGGAGCGACATGACGACCAGAAACCGCAACGACAACAGAGACCGCGACCGCGATCGCGGCCGCGCGCGTGAGCGCGACGTCCCCGAGTTCGACGAGCGAGTCATTGCGATCAATCGAGTCGCGAAGGTCGTCAAGGGTGGTCGGCGATTCTCGTTCACCGCGCTCGTGGCGGTCGGGGACGGCAAGGGAAGGGTCGGCATCGGGTATGGCAAGGCCAAGGAAGTCCCCGCCGCGATCCAGAAGGCCTTCGAGCTCGCACGCAAGGACATGTTCAACGTGCCGATGGCCGGAGAGACGATCATCCACGAGATCATCGGCTCCCAGGGTGCCAGCCGTGTCCTGCTCAAGCCGGCTGCACCGGGTACCGGTGTCATCGCCGGAGGTGCCGTGCGCCAGATCATCGAGGCGGCGGGCATCCGCAACGTGCTCGCCAAGTCGCTCGGATCGCCCACCCATGTCAACGTGGCGAAGGCGACGGTGGACGCGCTCAAGAGCCAGCAGCGTCCCGACAAGGTCGCACAGGCACGGGGGAAGCGCGCCGAGGAGATCTTCCCTCCCGCCCTGCTCGCCTCGTACAACTCCGCCGAACTGATGCGGACGAAGGGCTGATCATGGCCGGGACACTCAAGATCACCCTGCGTCGCAGCCTCATCGGCGAGAAGCCGAAGACGCGAGCGACCGTCGAGAGCCTCGGGCTGCGCAAGATCAACGCATCAGTTGAGCGACCGGATTCGCCCGACCTTCGCGGCATGATCCACCGGGTCAGCCATCTGGTCGAAGTGGAGGAAACCTGATGAAGCTGCACCACCTTCGCCCTGCTGAAGGGTCGAAGAAGCGCAAGATCCGCGTCGGGCGCGGGGAATCCGGGCGACGTGGCAAGACAGCCGGTCGCGGCACGAAGGGCCTCAAGGCCCGAAGCAAGGTGCGTCCCGGATTCGAGGGCGGCCAGACACCGCTGATTCGCCAGATACCCAAGATGAAGGGCTTCAAGAATCCGAATCGTGAGGAGTACACGGTCGTCAACGTCTCGAAGCTGGCGGCCTTCTCGTCCGGCACCATCGTGACGCCGGATGAGCTCCGCTCGGCCGGATTGGCCAAGAAGCGAGGCAGGATCAAGGTGCTCGGACAGGGCGATCTCGACGTCGCACTGACGGTGAAGGCGCACGCCTTCTCGATCGGCGCCGCCGACAAGATCGCCGCCGCAGGCGGTTCCATCGAACTGATCGAGGAGTGAGGTGGTCGTGGCGACCGGCGTGAAACGTTCCCCTGCGATCAGCCGTACCCTGTCACCGTCGTCCGATGCTCCCGTATTGACCGAATAGCAACTCCAGGACCCACATGCTCACCGCCTTCAGGAACGCTTTCAGGATCCACGATCTCCGGAACAAGATCCTGTTCACCCTGTCCATCTTCGCCATCTACCGGCTCGGCGCGACGATTCCGGTCCCCGGTGTCGATCTGGATGCCGTGCGGTCGTTCGCAGACCAGGCCGAGCAGTCAGGGTTCGTCGGCCTGCTGAACCTGTTCTCGGGTGGCGCGCTGACGCAGATGTCGATCTTCGCCCTCGGCATCATGCCGTACATCACAGCATCGATCATCATGCAGCTCCTCGCTGTCGTGATCCCGAAGCTCCAGGCCCTCCAGGAGGAGGGGGAGAGTGGCAGGAAGGTCATCACCCAGTGGACGCGGTACGTCACCGTGATCCTCTCACTCCTGCAGGCCACCGGTTTCGCCTACCTGTTCCACAGCGGTCAGTTCACGCAGGGCGTCGACCTGATCCCGAACTTCACCCCGAGGAACGTGATCATCATCGTCATCACGATGACGGCCGGCACGGCGCTCCTGATGTGGATGGGTGAATTGATCACACAGCGCGGCATCGGCAACGGCATGTCGCTGCTGATCTTCATCTCGATCATCAGCCAGATCCCATCCCAGCTCGTCATCCTCAACACCAACAGCGACACGTACCAGTTCGTGGTCATCGTCGCCGTCATGATCGCCCTGACGATCGGGATCATCTTCATCGAGCAGGGACAACGACGGATTCCCGTGCAGTTCTCCCGCAGGGTCCGCGGCCGCAAGGTGATGGGAGGCCAGTCGACCTACATCCCGCTCAAGGTGAACATGGCAGGCGTCATCCCCGTGATCTTCGCGACATCGATCATGTACTTCCCAGCCCTCCTCGCGTCCGCACTTCCGAGCACGGGTTGGGGGGCGGCGGTGCGCGACTGGATCGACCGCAACATGCTGTCGACCTCGGGAGTCGGCTTCTCGCCGAGCCTCTGGTACATCTTCATCCTCGCCCTGCTGGTTGTCTTCTTCACCTACTTCTACACGGCGATCCAGTTCGACCCGGAGCGCCAGGCCGACATGATCCAGCGCCAGGGAGGCTTCATCCCCGGTATCCGGCCGGGACGTGCAACCGTCAACTACCTCAGCCATGTGCTGTCGCGCATCACGCTCCCCGGCGCGATGTACCTCGCCCTCGTGACGGTCCTGCCGTCCCTCTTCGGATGGTGGTGGAACGTACCCGTCGGCCTCTCGGGGGTGTCGATCATCATCGTCGCAGGTGTCGCCCTCGACACGACAAAGCAGATCGAGAGCCAGCTGACGATGCGAAACTACGAGGGATTCCTCAGCTGACCCCGGCCAGGACACCGACATCGAAGGAGCACGACCATGGCGAGGCGGATCCTGTTCATCGGACCACCGGGCGCAGGCAAGGGCACACAGGCCGCCATGCTCGCCCGTGCGTTGAAGGTTCCCCATGTCTCGACGGGCGCAATGCTGCGTGAGGCCGTGGCCGCCGGCACCGATCTCGGAAAGCAGGTCTCGAGCGTCATGGCTGCAGGCGACCTCGTGTCGGACGACCTCGTCGTTGCCATCGTCGATGATCGGCTCTCGGCCGAAGATGCCAGGTGCGGCTATCTCCTCGACGGCTTTCCCCGCAACGTCGTCCAGGCTCGCGCCCTGAACGACGCCGTCGTGAACGCGATCGGTACGGTCATCCTCCTCGAGGTGGACACCGATGAGCTCGTTGCCCGACTCGTCAAGCGGGCAGAGGAGGAGGGACGCGTCGACGACAACGAGGGGACGATTCGTCGACGCCTGGAGGTGTATACACAGGAGACCGCGCCGCTGATCGACCACTACGGTGATGCCGTCATCCGTATCGACGGGGTCGGATCCATCGACGAGGTATTCGCACGAATCGCCCTGGCGCTCGCGTCCTGACTCATCGGCATGAGCGGTTCACGGGTCATCACGAAGAAGAGCTCGGCAGACTTCGAGAAGATGAAGGTCGCCGGTGCCTGCGTTGCAGCGATGCACGAAGCCGTTCGTGAGGCAATCGCACCCGGTGTGTCGACCCTGGAGCTCGATCACGTCGCACGCGACGTCCTCGCGGCGCACGGGTGCCGATCCTCGTTCCTCGGTTACGGGAGTCCCTCGAATCCGTTCCCCGGGGTCCTGTGCACCTCGCCGAACTCCGTCATCGTCCACGGGATCCCGGGCGACTACGTCCTGGCCGATGGCGACATCATCTCGATCGACGCAGGGGCGATCCATGAGGGATGGCATGGCGACGCTGCGTTCACCGTTGCCGTGGGCGATGTGTCCGATGTCGTTCGGAACCTCCTCGAAGTGACGGAACGGGCCCTGTGGAAGGGCATCGAACAGGCGGTTGCCGGACACCGGCTCGGGGACATCGGAGCCGCCGTCGAGGCGGAGGCCGTGCGGTCGGGTCTCGGAGTGGTTCGCGAGTACGTCGGACATGGGATCGGACGACAGATGCACGAGGCGCCGTCGGTTCCGAACTACGGGACGCCGGGCAAGGGGCTTCGCCTCAAGAAGGGCATGGCGCTGGCCATCGAGCCGATGTTCAACCTCGGTACGGCATCGTCGGGCGTTCTCGACGACGGCTGGACGGTCGTGACCGCCGATGGCGAATGGTCGGCGCACTTCGAGCACACGGTGCTCATCACGGACGAGGGCACCGTCGTCTCAACCCTCCCCGAGCCGCTCCTCGTGACATGATCCACACCCAGGCTCGGTTGGTGACCATGTCCGTGAAGAGCCTGATCGTGGCCGCCGCGGTGGCGACGATCCTCGCCGGATGCTCCTCCGGCGCCGACCAAACGACGACGAGCGGGGCCATCACGACGACGAGCGGGGCCATCACGACGACGAGCGGGGCGACCACGACGACGAGCGGGGCGACCACGACGACCACCGACCCGGAAGCAGCGCTCGAGCTGTCCGATGAGGGGCTCCAGGTAGGGGACACATGGGTACCGTTCGGAACCGGGGACGCCCAGACCATCGCCGCGATCTCGGGGATACTCGGTGCTCCGAACCGTGACTCCGGATGGATCGACTCGTTCTCGGAGTATGGGACGTGTCCGGGATCGACCGTGC
>JAWOGV010000390.1:0-3636 GCA_046496605.1 Acidimicrobiia bacterium
CCCGCGTTCATCGACACCGAGGGTGGGCAGGTCGGACCCGATGGAAGGTTCAACCCGATCGACCGGTCGACTCCCTTCGTACCGGGTGGAGGCGGCTCGGATGCGGGAACGCCGGGATGGAACCTGCCATCGTGGCTTCCCCTCGCCATTGCGGCAGCGGGTCTCGCCATCCTCGTCGCCGTCACCGGACCGGCGGTGAAGTTGGTCCGTCGGCGCAGGCTGAACACAAGGCTCCGCAACGGCGACATCACTGCTGCATGGACCGACATCGTCGATCGCCTCACCGACCTACGCGAGCCCGTCGATCCCGCTGCGACGCCCATCGAGGCCGCCAGGGCGATCGACGCGGCCTTCGTTCCCCTCGCGTCTGCGTACGGGCGCGCACTCTACGGCGATGATCGCTCGGACGAACTCGTCGACAACGCGTCCGCGGCGCGACTCCGGGCCGAGCAGCACCTCACGACCCGGTACTCCCGATCAGAGCGCCTCAGGGCGCTGTATCGACCGTCTCGGCTCCTCGAACGCGCCAAACGCATCCGTTCGAGCCTCATGATGGGGAGACGCTGAGTCGGAGAGCCACCTGACGACGAGTCGTCAGCCGGCGGCCTCATTGCGCACGTCGTCCTCGACCCGTCGGAGCATGTCGCGGAAGGTCTCGCGATCGAGCTCGAACTTCGAGACATCATCCTCAACGTCCTGGGCGATCTCGTCGATCTTCACGAAGAACGCGAGCTGACCCTGACGGAGCGCGTCGAGGAGCTCGGCATCATCGTGGGCGACGGCGAAGATGGAATGCCCGTCAGTGACGAGGCGTACCTCCGCGAGGTGGTCGTCCATCTCACCGGTGCGCCGCAGGTAATCCCACGCCCTCCGGACCCGCTGGATGGACAGGCCGTTGTCGAGAAGGCTCTTCACCACCCGGAGACCGACCAGATCACGGAAACTGTAGATCCGCCGTCTCCCGGGGCGACCATCGGTCGTCTGGATCGATGGCTGGACGAGACCGACCTTGTCCCAGTACCGAAGCTGGTGCGGTGTGCACGACGTGAGCTGACACGCCTGTGCGGCGGTGAAACCTTCCAAGACCCATCTCCCTCTTCATCTCCGTGCGGGCGTGAAGCAGCAACCCGCTGTGTGTTCCGTCGATCTCGCCGCCCAGTCCTACCGCTTGGCGGAGACGAGAACCGCCATCTTAACCGTCTCGTCTCAACCGTTTCTGCAGTCGATCGAACAGGTCGCTCGTGCCTCCTCCGGACCCGATACGGGCAGCTCGAGCGGTGAGCGCCATCCATCCGGCGGTCGCGACCATGAGCAGGAACCCCATGCCGGCGATGACCCACGATCGCGTGAACGAAGCGAACATGATGACGGCCCCAGCGACGAACAGGACCGCGGCGAGCCGCATCTTCCATCGGTTCCGTCCCGTGCGCACGGCCCGTGCGACCATCTCGGCGAGTTTCGGATCGTCCTCATACAGCTGACGTTCGATCTCGTCGAGGATCTTCTGCTCGTGCTCGTTCAGTGGCATATGCGATTCCCGCATCGTCGACGGGTGTTCCGTGGGGACAGTATACCTGCAGGCACCGGTGCTGCTCCATTCGTTCTTGAGCAACGCCGTACCGCCGCGGTGCGTTCCCTGTGGTCGATTCGACGGCGGGTTCGGGTCGATCGCCGCTTCGCCTCGCTCGATACGGGTGCGCCGTAGGCTCGGCGCCATGACGATCGTCCACCTCGTCCGCCACGGGGAAGTCGCGAATCCGAACCATGTCGTGTACGCGGACTTGGACGGCTTCAACCTCTCCCCGCTCGGTGTCCGTCAGGTCCATTCGACCGCGTCGCACCTCGCGCAGCGCCCCATCGAAGGGGTGTTCACCTCCCCTCTCGCCAGGGCGCGCCAGACGGCAACGGCACTAGCCCGTCACCATCACCTCGAACCCATCGTCGTGGACGATCTCGTCGAGACGCGCCAATACCCGGGTTGGACGGGACACCGTTGGGATGATCTCTCTGCCCACTTCCCCGGACAGGTGGAGCGGTATCTCGAGGATGCATCCACGCTCGACGACGTCACAGAAACGCTCGACGACGTCGCAGACCGCGTGACGAGGGTCGTGGTCGACACCGCCCGCAGCGGCCTCGACGAATTCGCCATCGTGGGACATCAGGACCCGATCCAGGCTGGACGACTGCGCCTCACCGGGAGGCACCTCTCGGAACTGCTCATCGATCCTCCCTCCCATGCATCGGTCGTGACGATCGTCTCGGATGATCTGATCAATTGGACGGAGGCCGGGGTCTGGCGTCCCGTGGAGGGGACGACGTGATCCCGAGCGGCAGCGCAGTACGACCGTCCTCGTTTACACTCCGAGGACCCAGACGATCGAGAGGAACGGTGTGGGCAGACTCAACGTCATGAAGAGCACAGTGCTCGTGGCTGGCGTCTTCTCCCTGTTGCTGATCCTCGGAACGGTCCTTGGCAGCGAACCATCCCAGGCCACCCAGGACGCCGGACGGACACCGACGACCACCACGACCAGTGAGCCGCCTCCCGAGGGTGTTGTCGTCGTTCGCTTGGCCAACGGCTCGTTCCGACCCTCGAACCTCCGCCTCGACCTGGACGTGGCACAGATCGTCCAATGGGTCAACGACGACGACCGGGAATACATCCTGAGCGGTTCGGGCGGCCTGTTCGAGTCCGTGGAGCTCGGCCCCGGCGCCACGTTCGAGTTCGACTTCTCCACGGTAGACCCCGCCATCCATCGCTACAGCGCCCTCATCGGGTTCCAACGCATCCCCGGATCGGTCGATTCGCGCCCTGCGCAATAGCCGAGCGGTGGCACGACCTCACCTGATCATCGGGGTCCTCGCCCTCGTCGCAGTCGTGGTCGGGGCCTTCGCCGTCGCCGTAGATCCCGATCCGATTGCGAGCTCCACCGTTCCGATGCTCGTCACGGGACTGCTCGTCTGCTCGTTGGTGGGCCTCGCCGGACTCCTGCTCACCAGGGCGCCGTGGGGACGCGTGGTGCTCATCGGCACCGTTGTGGTCGCCATGGCGACGGCGTCCGCCGGGGATTCACCCCTCACATGGGCCGCGTACATCCTCGGTGGGATCGCTCTCGTAGGACTGCTCGGCCCGTGGCTCACCCTGTGGACCCGGCACCACCGGCTGACGGACGCACCCGGACCGACGCCCGTTGCCCTCATCGCAGTCGGGGCCGCAACGCCGCTGTTCCTCGGTCTCGTTCTGATGGGCACGGGAACGAATTGGTACCACTGGATGCTCGCGGCGGTCACCATTGCCGGATCCATCCTCTACGGACGCGGAAACCGCATCGGGATCTGGACGCTCCGAACGGCAGCGCCGATCCTGGCCGTCATCGTGGGACTTGCCACTGCGGGCGTCGCGGGCCTGGGCATCGCGCTGGCCGGCATGGCACTCGGCGGTGCCGCATGGACACCGGCTGCCCGTCACACGACCAAGGTCATCGCACCCGTCCTTCCCCAGCCGATCGATCGGAGGACCTGACGATGCGCGCCTCGGACATCGCCGCAACGCTCGTCACGGTGTTCTTCGGAGCCGTGACAGGGTGGTTCATCGCGGGCCCCATCCTCGCGGTATCGGGAGGTGTCGGCGGA
>JAWOGV010000404.1:0-2543 GCA_046496605.1 Acidimicrobiia bacterium
GTTCTCATCATCGCCGTAGCGCTAGCCGCGATCTCCGGCTTCGCCATCTATCAATATCTCACGGGTGTCGAGGACGACATCCGCGCCAACATCGCCGAGGTCGGCGTGTACCGCGCAACCGAGACCATCACCGCAGGCCTTGCCGGAAGTGAGGCTCGGCCGCTGATCGAAGCGAGCACCGCGCTTCGCGAAAGCATCGTGTTCGAAGGCTCGACGATCCTGTGCACGGGTGCCGTCGGCCGGAATGAGAACGAGGATCCCAACGAGTTCGGTTGTGTCGGGAACCCGAGCGACCTGAATGCCGTTTTGGAGAACAAGGTCGCCTCTGGCATCATCTCGGCCGGCCAGCTGATCACGACCGAGTCGTTCGCCGACATCCGGGACCTCCAACAGCGACTCAACGAGGCGATCACGCCCGGCAAGGTCGCAATCTCGCTCGAGGTCGGGGTCCAGGACGCTTCGGGAGGCTTCATCCGGCCAGGGGACTACGTCAACATCCTGGCGTCTGCGAGCCTTGCACCCCTCGATTTCCTCGGCATCATCTCCAATGAGGAACTGCGCGACCTGCTCGTACAGATCGAGACCGAGCCGGGCGCGGTCGATGAAGAGAACCCCGCGGCCGAGACGGGACCGCCGTCGAACCTCGGCAGCGCCATTGCGGGTGCGTACGACGTGACGCAGACCATCCTCCAGAACATCCAGGTGCTCGCGGTCGGTGAGGACACACGTCCTTCCCCGCTCGACACCGGCCTCACGCCACTGGCAGGAGTGATCGTCTTCGAGGTCACGCCGCAGGAGGCCGAGATCATCGAGTACGCCAAGCAGTACACGGCTGTGTCGTTGTCGCTGCTCGCAGCCGGCGACTACGTGCCATACGATGCACAGCCGATCGTCGTCGACGACATCTTCGGACTGCTCGACCGGATCGCATTCGAACTGGGACAGGTGACGAGTGGCACCGGGAACTGACAGCACCCGGTCGATCCTCGTGGTCGACACGGACAGTGTGGCGATGGATGCCGCAGTGTCCCTGCTCGACGGCCACAAGGTCTACCAGGCCCGAAACATCTCCGATGCGCAGCGCAAGCTCGTCGAGGAGGGTATCGAGCTCGCGATGATCGGCCCCGGCTTCGCCCACGAAGCCGGGGTCAACGAGGCGAGCCTGCTCCTCGACATCCAACCGGCGCTGCCGATCGTGCTCGTCGCCGATGGCCTGACCACCGATGTGCTCAGGGCCGCGATCAGGGTGGGATTCAAGGACGTCGTCGACGCTCCGCTGAACAAGGCGAAGGTCGACGCCATGCTCACGCACATCGACAAGGCACAGGCGATCGTCGGCCAGGAGTTCAAGCCGAGGACGCGCATCGGCAAGGTCGTGACGATCATGTCGCCGAAGGGCGGTGCGGGGAAGACGATGACGACGGTGAACGTCGGCCTCGCTCTGGCCATGATGTCGGGAGCGCCGGAGCGGATCGTCATCATGGACGCAGACCTCCAGTTCGGCGATGTCTGCATATCCCTCCAGGTCGAACCCCAGCACACCATCGTCGATGCCGCCAGGGACATCGACAAGCTCGATGAGCAATTGCTCGACTCGCTCCTCGCGACGCATACATCGGGCCTCCGGGTGCTGTCTGCGCCCCTCGAGCCGTCGCTCGCCGATGAAGTCTCCACACAGGTCGTCGTGAAGACGCTCGGAATGCTCAAGCGCATGTTCGACTACGTGATCATCGACACCGCGCCATTCCTCGATGAGCCAGTCCTTTCGATACTCGAACGATCTGACACCGTGCTCCTGGTGGTCGACATGGACCTGCCGGCCGTCAAGAACGCAAAGCTGGCACTCGACACCCTCAAGCTGATCAAGTTCCCGTTCGAGAAGATCAAGTTGATCCTGAACCGTGTCAACTCGAAGGCCCGACTCGACATCCACGAGCTCGAGCGATCCCTGGGGCTGGAAGTGCAAGCCGCGATCAGCTCGGACAAGCTCGTTCCTCGTTCGGTGAACGAGGGAGAACCCGTCGTCAGCCTCTATCCGAGGTCGCGGGTGGCGAAGGACCTCAGAGGCGTCGCCGCACTCGTGCTCGACGGTCAAGCGATCGACGAACCTGAAGAAGAAAAGCGCGGCTGGTTCCGCTAACCCGGGACACATGCACATGTGGGAAGGAACATCGAGATGAGCCTCGCAGACAGGGTGAAAGCAGCCAAGACGACGGATACGTCGTCCGAGACACAGCGCGAGGAGGTCAAGTCGGACCTTCGTCGGAAGCTGCACTACAAGGTGGTCGAGGGCCTCGGACCGACCCTCTACAACTCCCAGATGTCCGATGCCGAGCTCAAGCTCCGCGTCATGGAGATGCTCGAATGGGCGCTCGAACAGGAGCAATCCGTGCCGCTCGCCAGGGCGGATCGCCTTGCGCTCCTCCAGGAGATCGCCGACGATGTCCTCGGGTACGGACCGATCGACCCGTACCTCGCGGACCCGGAGATCACCGAGGTCATGGTCAACGGACCGCACGCCGTCTGGGTGGAACGAGCCGGAC
>JAWOGV010000032.1:0-10397 GCA_046496605.1 Acidimicrobiia bacterium
GGCCGCAATGAGATCGCGGTTCTTGTAATCGCCGTACGCGGCTGCGTCGAGATCGACGATGTGGAGCCTGTCCGCGCCCTTGGCCACCCAACCCTTCGCCCGATTGACCGGATCGTCGTCGAGCGGTATCGCATCGCTCACGTCCCCGTGCAGGAGACGGACGGCTCTTCCATCGAGGATGTTGACACGTGCGTAGAGGTCCATGCCCACAACCTACCCGACCACGGAACACTCCGGTACGCAGATCTCGAGAACGAGGAAGGTGGCTCCTTCGAACGACCGTGAAGGAGCCACCTGGGAGGCGAACCGATGGGTGGGGTGGAGAATGGGACTCCACCCCACCCTCCCCCGCAGCTCGGCACCGAACCCCTGAAAGGTGCCGTGTTCCGCTCGCGCTGCGAGGTGGGTATCAGCGAACGGAGGAGACGTGCTGGCGGCACACCCGCTCTCTGACAGTGGGAACCCTACGAGGCGAGTGTGAACCGAGGATGACACGGAGACGACCTCGGGATGATTCCTCGGCCGGAAAGGAACGAGCGAGTGGAGCTCGCAGCACACCAGTACGTGTCAGCGATAGCGCCAGACGATGCGTCCCATCGATGGGTCGTAGGCGGAGACGTCGACCTCGACCGAGTCACCGGGGATGATCCGGATCATGCGACCCTTGCGCATCTTGCCCGAGGCGCGTGCAGTCACCTCGTGGCCCGTCTCGAGCTTCACCCGAAACGTCGCGTTCGGGAGCGTCTCGACGACGATCCCCTTGGCCCTGAAGTAATCGTCCTTGCCTGCGATGAGTGTCTCCAATCGGTTCGGCGCGTCACACCCGTGTCACGCGCCGCTCGGATACCAGCATCGTAGCGGTAGCCAAGACGTCACGGCACTCGACGTCAGGCGAGGAAGTGATTCGGCACCATGCCGATGATCCGTCCCGACCCATCGATAACGGGGACCGGAGAGCCGTCGAAGAACGCCCGAACGTCCTCCACGGCCGCGACCGGCTCGGCCGCATCGACAGAGACGGGGGGGTGCATCACGTCGCGCATGGTCAGGTTGCCATCGGCTCCGGCCAACTCATCGGCACGCACCACGCCGACGAGCGTGCCGTGATCGGCGACCGCCACCACCGAATGGCGGATCACTCGCCGCGCGTCCGCCACGGACATCTGGGGCCCGACGATCGACTCGTGCTCGTCGGTGGCGACATGGAAGCAGCGTGCCGGTGCCGACCTCACGATCAGGACCCCTGATGGCGCAGAGACCGTCAGCCGATGCCCAGGGCCGTAGATCTGGCGTTGGAACCACGATCCTCCTGAAGCCCCGACGACGAGCAGGGTCGTGGGATCGAGGTCCTCGACGAGCTTGACCGCACTGTCCCCACGCACGGCATTCGACTCGACGGACGCAAAGGGGCGGGTGAGCTCCACAAGGCGGCCCAGCGTGGTGTCGTGCTCCTCATCCGATCGATACACGGATGACGCGACGACGGGGATCGCCATCGTCGTTCCGAGACGAGCGGCGACGGCGACGGCGAACGGTGAGTGGGGCCCTTCACCAACCGCCACAGCGATTCGGTCGACGGTTGCGATCTCGACGGATTGGGGGACGACGACGGGAACGAGGTCGAAGCTCGTGAGCTTGCGGGTCACGACGGCATCGACACGCCCGTTGATGCACGCCGAGCGCAGGTCCCCCTCGATCCGCATGGCGCGTCCGCCGGCGAGCAGGTCTGCGACATCGGAGCAACCGACACCACGCGTCCATGCGACGCGTCGGAGGGCTTCGTTGTTCAGCGAGGGCATGTCGTTCATCTCGATGGCCGATCAGACATCGACGGGCGTCTCGAAGCCAGCGGGCTTCACCGCGAGCACCGGTACGTCGATGGTTCCGAGCAACTGTTCGGCGGTGTTCCCGACGAACATGCCTTTGAGCCCGGCCCGAGCAATGGTTCCCATGACGACCACGCCCGGTCGGATGGCTTCGAGTACGACAGGGACAACGGCACCCGCTTCTCCCTGCTCCAGGTGGATCTGCACATCGACGCCCTCATCGGGGAGAAAAGCCATCAGCTGGTCCAACCGATCGCTCGCATGCCCGTACGCCTCCACCGACATGGCGTCCACCTGTTCGGATGGCAGACGGTACCTGCCGCGCCGCATGAGCGACTCACCCTCGAGCCTCCACGCGTGGATCACGTGGAGTACACCACCCTGCGATGAGGCCAACGAGGATCCGAGCTCGAGCAGGGTCACATCGAGTGAGTCCGGCTTCAGGTCCCCATCGAACGGGCCCACGGCGACCGCTACGTCCGGACCGGGGGTGGCGTTCTCCGTCTCGACCCACACGGGGACGGGACACTTCCGCAGCAGATGCATCGCCGTGGAGGATCCGGCGAGGCCCATGCGACGCGGCGAGACGTCAGTTCCGACGACCACAAGGTCGTGGCCACCGCGGATGACCCTTCGGATCACCTCGATGAACCCGACACCTGCGGCAACGGCGACATCCACCGGGATGCCGGCGATCGGCGAGGCAAGTGCCTCCAGTTCGTCGCGGCGCGCACGAATCAGGTGGGCATGCAGGTCGAAGTCCGCAGCGTCTCCGATGCGCGGCGACTCGGTCCGGCTCACGTCCACGACGTCGAACACGGTGAGGCGCGCATCGTTGCGCCTCGCGAGATCGGCCGCATGGTTGAGCAGCGGTACAGGGTCGATGTGCTCGCTCGCCACGACGAGCACGTTCTGGAAACGGTTCACGCGGATCCCCCTGCCTCGGTGAGGAGACGAGCGTCCGGCACGAGGTCCATGAAATCGATGTGGTGCTCCATCGGATGCGAGGAGCGGCTCCGGTCGTGGACCTGGTAGTGATTGCGTCGTCCGACACGTTCGTGGGAGATGAAACCCGCGGCCTCGAGTTCCGACACGATGCGATGGGCGGCGCGCTCGGTGATGCCCGATCGCGCAGCGATCTCACGCATCCGGATCGTCGGCTGTGCAGCGATGCACATCAGCACGTGGGCGTGGTTCGTAAGGAGTGTCCATTCCCCTGGTTGTCGCCGGTCGCCCATCTTCGTTCCTTCACCTTCGAGTGATGAATGTATTCGTTTGCATGAAACTGATGGCAGGAGTCTGTCCAGTTCAGCCTACCCGGATCCACGACAGGGGCAATGGTTGTTGCGCACGTTGATCGAGGACCCCCACACACCGGTCCGAGCAGATCCGCGCACCGACACGGTACCCACCGACACCGGCGTCGCTTACCATCGGACCCGACTGCGCAGGGAGTGCCCCACCGAGGCTCCGGGCCCGATCGGCACTCGGGGCCCTCGGACACGCGGTCGTCGATCCCACAAGGACATGCGAATCAGGCAGAACCACACCGACCTATGACACTCACGATCTCGATCGCAGGCTACTTCGTCATCGCTGCGCTGGTTTGGGCGTTCGGCGAACGGCTTGGTCGCGGCAACACGGTGCTCGCATCCCTTCCCTATGGGCTCCAGCTCGTCGTCGTCGGCACGCTGTGGACTTCGCGCACCGACGCGGACGTGCAGGTCATCGATTGGATCCCATCCCTCGAGGTCGCCATCGGCATCCGCATCGACACGCTGACCCTGCTGCTCACCACGGTCGTTGCGGGCATCGGCCTGCTCATCGTCGTCTACACCGACCGGTACTTCGCGGACCACGCCCGCCGCGGGAGGTTCCTGGCACTGATGTCCGTGTTCACGGCGGGCATGGCGGGGATCGTCGCGTCCGATGAGGTCTTCGGCCTGTTTCTCTTCTGGGAGGTGACGACGGTTGCGTCGTACCTGCTGATCGGGTTCGACGACGAGCTCGCCGCTGCGCGTTCGGCTGCCCTGCAGGCGGTCCTCGTCACCACCGCAGGTGGACTCGCGATGCTCGCCGGTTTCGTCATCCTCGCCACCGAGGCCGGCACGACGAGCATCGCGGCCCTCGTGGAGGCTCCGCCCACGGGAACGGCGGTCACGATCGCCCTCTGCCTGGTCTTCCTCGGCGCATTCACCAAGTCCGCCCAGTTCCCGTTCCACTTCTGGCTGCCCGGCGCAATGGCAGCCCCGACCCCTGCTTCTGCGTACCTCCATTCGGCAACGATGGTCAAGGCGGGGATCGTGCTCCTCCTGTTCCTCGCCCCAGGGTTCGCCGACACGTCGCTCTGGGTGTGGACCGTGACCGGGACAGGATTGGTGACGATGGTGGTCGGCGCAGTCGCCGCCCTTCGACAGCACGACCTCAAGCTGCTCCTCGCGTATGGAACGGTCAGCCAGCTCGGATTCATGACGGCCCTCATCGGCCTCGGGTACACGGCTGCGGCCCTCGCCGTTCTGGTCGCGCACTCCCTGTTCAAGGCCGCCCTCTTCCTCGTGACAGGCGTCGTGGACAAGGTGTCGGGCACCCGGGACGTGCACACGCTGACAGGTGTGGGCAGCCGCTACCGCCTCCTCGGCGCCGTTGGCGCAATCGCGGCAGCGTCCATGGCGGGCGTGCCGCCGCTCCTCGGCTTCGTGACGAAGGAGGCCGCGTTCGACTCGCTCATCGCCGACGGTGCATGGGTCGCGCTGGCGACGATCGCTGCCGCCTCCGTCCTCACGGTGACATACGCGGCGCAGTGGTGGTTCGGGGCGTTCGGAGCCAAGCCCGGGGCCGAGCCGCTCGACCTTCGTCCCGCGTACCCACTCATGGTGGCGCCACCAGCGGCCCTCGCGGCAGCGACCGTCCTCCTGGGCCTGAGCCCTGGTCGGCTCGGAGCCATCGTGTCGGACGCCGCCGGACAGTCCTTCAAGCTCATCCTCTGGCCGGGGTTCAAGCCCGCGCTCGCGCTCTCGACGATCGTGCTGCTCGCAGGGATCGCGGTATTCATGGCGATCCGGTCACAGGGCATCGATGCCCTGCCGACGGTGGCACAGCTCCGCCTTCCCACGGGTGCCGGGCTCTATCAATCGAGCCTGCGTGGCCTCAACGCGACAGCGGACCTGGTGACCGGCGTCGTCCAAACGGGGTCGCTCCCGATCTACCTCGCGATCATCATCACGTCCGTGCTGTTCCTACCGGCGGTGACGTGGGCCCTCGCCGGCAGCGCGCCCCTCACCCTCCCGGTGCTCAACAGCCCAGCGGAGGTCGTCCTCGGTGGCGTGGCGATGGCCGGAGCGATCGCAGCCACCAGGGCGCAGCGGCGAATGGCCGCCGCCCTGCTCCTCGGGGTCGTCGGCTACTCCCTTGCAGGCATCTTCGTCGTGTTCTCGGCTCCCGACCTCGCCATGACCCAGCTGCTCATCGAGACCCTCACCGTCGCCCTCTTCGCGCTCGTCCTCGTCAAGCTCCCTCGTTTCTTCGGGAGGGACACGGGGTCGCTCCCCCAGGCGACCAGGGTCGCGGTTGCCGGGTTTGCTGGCCTGGTCGTGACGGCAGGGGCCCTCATCTCGACCACCGTGCAACCAGACCGGTCCCTGACCCGCATCTACGTCGAGGAGGCTCCGGGGGCGGGGGGTAACAACGTCGTCAACATCATCCTCACCAACTTCCGCGCCCTCGACACACTCGGCGAGATCACCGTCCTCGCCGCCGCAGGCATCGGCATCTCGGCTCTGGTGCTGTCGGTCGCCAAGCGCAGGGACGAGGGTCGATCGTGAACATCCGCCCGTCCCCCCTCCTCGCCACGGGCACCCGCACGATGGTCCCGACCCTCGTGCTCTTCTCGATCTACCTGGTCGTCGTCGGTCACGATGTACCGGGCGGGGGGTTCGCCGGAGGGCTCATCGCATCGGCGGCACTGCTGTTGGTGTTCCTCTCGTTCGGCGCCCGCGGACTCCGGAAGTTCCTGCCGATCGAGCCCGAGATGATCATCGGGTTGAGCCTCGGCACGGCAATCCTCGCCGGTCTCGTCGGGCTGTTCACCGAGGGAATGTTCCTCACCTACACCTACGGGGCCATCACCGTTCCCCTCATCGGGGAGATCAAACTGTCCTCGCTGCTGCTGTTCGACCTCGGTGTCTATGGCCTCGTGGTCGGACTCATCGCCACGGCGACACTGCGCCTCGGGGCGGAGCGGCCATGAGCTGGGTCATCGCGATCACCGCAGGGGTCCTGTTCGCAGCGGGCACCTACCTGATCCTCCAGAAGCTCCTGACGCGCATCGTCGTGGGGCTCGGCCTGATCGGCCACAGCGCGAACCTGATCATCCTCGGATCCGGTGACGCCGCAGGAGCCTCGCCCGTGATCGAGGAGGGTGTCCGTGGACCATTTGCCGATCCGCTCGAGCAGGCACTCGTGCTCACGGCGATCGTGATCACCTTCGGGATCACGGCCTTCCTCCTCGCACTCGCATACCGAACCTCGACCGAGCAGGGCTCTGACGAGGTCGAGGACGACATCGAGGACCTCAGGATCGCCAGGCGGGGCGACGCATCATGACGACGATGGCCACCCTGCCGATCATCATCCCCCTCGTCGCCGCAGCCTCGACCCTGCTCCTGTTGCGGAGCCTGACAGCGCAGCGGGTGATCGGGCTCAGCGCTGCTGCGGCGTCGGCGGCCATCGCACTGTGGCTCGTGGTGACAGTCGACAACGAGGGACCGATCGTCGTCGAGGTCGGTGGCTGGGCGCCACCGGTGGGCACCGCCCTCGTCGCAGACCGCCTCGCCGTCCTCCTTCTCGCGACGTCGACCATCGCCCTGCTCGCAGTTCTCGTCTACGCGGTCAGCCAGCGCTCGACCGACGAGGAATTCAACGGATTCCATGCCGTGTACCAGATGCTCGCCGCCGGTGTCGCCCTGTCGCTCCTCACGGGAGACCTCTTCACGCTGTTCGTTGCGTTCGAGATCATGCTCACATCGAGCTACGTGCTCCTCACCCATCGGGCGACCGGCGGTGAGACACGGGCGACGATCAGCTACGTGGTCATCGGCCTCGTGGCATCCGTCCTCCTGCTCGTGACGATCGGCTTGCTGTACTCGGTGACGGGCACGGTGAACATCGCGGACCTCGTCGTGAAGCTCGATGAGGTCCCGACGGGACTGCGAGCCGGGCTCGGCTGGCTGCTGTTCATGGTGTTCGGCATCAAGGCGGCGATCTTCCCCCTGTTCTTCTGGCTGCCGGATTCGTATCCGCTGGCACCGACACCCGTGACCGCCCTCTTCGCCGGCCTGTTGACCAAGATCGGCGTCTACGCGATCGTGCGAACCCAGGTCCTCCTGTTCCCGAGCGACGGACCTGTGACCTTGATGCTCGTGATCGCCGGCCTGACCATGGTCGTCGGGGTCCTCGGCGCGATCGCACAGAAGGACATCAAGCGAATCCTGTCGTTCCACATCGTGAGCCAGATCGGCTACATGATCATGGGCCTCGGGTTCTTCACCGTCGCCGGTTTGACGGCCACGATCGTGTTCATCGTGCACCAGATCATCGTGAAGGCATCGCTGTTCCTCGTCGGAGGGCTCGTCGAGGAGTCCGAGGGCACAGGGGCGATCGACAAGGTCGACGGCGTCGCCGGGCGCTCCCCGCTCATCGCAGTCCTCTTCCTCCCCGCCGCCCTCAGCCTGGCCGGATTCCCACCGTTCTCGGGATTCGTCGGCAAACTCGCGCTCGTCGAGGCGGGATTCGAATCAGGTGCCTGGGCCATCGTCGGCGTCTCCCTGTTCGCAAGCGTCCTCACCCTGTTCTCCATGACGAAGATCTGGTCGGGGATCTTCTGGGGGAAGCCCAGGGACACCCGACCCGCTCGATTCCCCCCAGGGATGGCCCTCGCCACCGGGTCGCTGGTCATCGTCGGCATCGTCATCGCCATTGGCGCACAGCCCCTGATCGAGTACGCGGGACGCGCGGCCACGGACCTCATGACGGAAGGTGCGTACGGTGAGATGGTGCTCGGGGTGGGCCGATGACCATCGCTGTCGTCATCGCAGGTGCCCTGCTCGTCGTTGCCGCCGTACCCGCCGTGATCCGCGTAGCCCTCGGCCCGTCCATCGCCGACCGGATGGTCGCACTCGACACGCTCGTGTTCATCGGTGTCGGGGGGATCGGCCTGTTCATCGTCGCGACCGACGACGTCACCTACGTCCCCGTACTCGTAATCGCCGTGGTGACCGCCTTCATCAGCACCATCGTGGTGGCCAGGTACATCGAAACGGAGAGACCCCGATGATCCTGGACATCCTCACAGGAACCGTCGTCGTCGCCGGGGCGGCGCTCATGGCCCTCGGATCCTATGGCCTCCTTCGCTTCCCCGACGTCTTCACGCGCATGCACGCCGCGACCAAGGCAGCCGCCGTCGGCGTGATCGGGACAACGATGGCTGCGACCCTCCAGGCAGGTGGGTTGAGTGGGACCTTCATTCTCCTGATCGTCGTCGCCCTGCTGTTCCTCTCCGGTCCCCTCGGCATGAGCCTGGTTGCGCGGGCTGCATACCACGATGCTGACACCCCACGTTTCGAGAACACGCGTGAGCTCTCGGTCACCCTCCCCAAGGAAGAAACGAGCGCGACCACCCGTGGGCGCGGGACCAGCCCGTTCCTAGCGGTGTGGCTCCTGCTCGTATGGCTCGCCGCGTTCGGGTCGCTCGCCCCGAACGTCGTGATCGGGGGCATCATCGTCGCCGGCGGACTCGCGTGGTCCCTCCGGTCGCTCGCACCCCGGTGGCCGGGCGCGCTCGTCCATCCCGTCGGTGCCATGCGATTCATCGTCCATTTCACGGGCCGCATGGTCGTCTCGACCTGGGAGGTCATCGCCTCGCTGTGGGTGCCGACGGACGAACTCAAGCCAGCGATCCTCGAAGTGCCACTCCGCGTCCACACCCGCAACGAGGTGACGCTGCTCATGAACTGCATCTCCTTCACGCCGGGCACCGTCGCGCTCGAGCTCCACGGCAACCGCCTGTATGTCCATGTGCTCAACACCGACGATCCGAGCGAGGTCATCGCCGAGATCAAGGAGATGGAATCAAGGATCATGGCAGCGTTCAGCAATGCCGGTCGCGATGTCGGTCCTCTCACCAGACCGGACCTCGGGAACGAACCATCCGCGTGAGCGAGTCGCAACGCCGATCGGTGGAGGACCCACTCCGCGACGGGACCTCGTCGATTCCATCGGGACCCGAGGAACTCGACAACGCAGATGACCGCTTCGGTGTGCCGGCGCCGGGGGATCGCTCGAGTGGCTGAGATGGTCCATCCGGGCGTGACCGGTGTCGTCCCGATGCGGAATCGGGTCATTCTGGCCGTCCTCACCGCCTCGCTCGGCTGGGGTCTCGCAGGGGTCGGGACGAGGGCAGCGTACGAACTCGGCGCATCCACCCTGACAGTCCTCGCGATCCGCTCGGCAGTCGCCACGGCTGCGCTCGTCGCATTCACGACCGTGACACGGGTGTCCCCCACCCGGCTTGCGTGGCGTCACGGCGCCCTCGTCGGAGCGCTTCGGATCGGGCTTGCGCCGTTGCTGTTCATGAGTTCCCTCAACTACATCTCTGCCGGCGTCGAAGGCCTCGTCATCACCCTGGTCCCTGCCACCACAGCGGTGATGGCGGCCATCCTGATCAATGAACGGGTCACACGACGTCAGATCACCGGCCTCGTGATCGGTCTCGTCGGCACCACGCTGATCGCGCTCTCGGGTGAGAGCGGCCTCGGGACGGAGGGCGACGTGGTCACCGGTTTCCTGTTCGCAGGTGCGGGAGTCATCGTCGGGTCGCTCTCCGGGGTGCTCCAGCGACGATTCGCACCACTCCACGACACCGCTGAGCTCGCGCTGCCCATGTTCATATCGGGACTCGCCCTGGCGCTCGTCGTCGGCGGCGTCACCGGCTTCGAAGCCACGGGTGGATTCGGTGCGGACCTGTGGGTGCTCCTCGTCATCCTCGGATTGGGCTCGACGCTCCTGCCCTTCGGAGCAACCCTCTACGCATCGAAGCACGCATCGGCCATGATCGTCGCGATCACCGGCTACATCGCACCCCTCGTCGCGGTGGTCGGCGGCGTCATGATCCTCGATGAGGAACTGACGGGCGTGATCCTGATCGGTGGCGCCCTCGCTTCGGTCGGCGTGGCACTCGTTGGCGGTGTCCGCAGAACTCCGACCTGAGCGGATAGGAGAACGGCCCAACCGGTGCCGTACCCTGCACCGTAGAAAGGCCATGGCCATGCCACCGTCCCTCGACATCCGCCCGCGCATCGCGAACGCAACGGCAGGCCTCTTCGCCCACGCCGAATACCCCCTCTCCCACTCGCTCGACCACCCCGGCGATCCCGGGCTCTTCGGTCCCGGCTCAGCAACATGGGAAGTGATGGGCGACGTCGTCATGATCCTCGATGAGGAGTTGCCGGGCGTGATCCTGATCGGTGGCGCCCTCGCTTCGATCGGTGTGGCTCTCGTCGGCGGTGTCCGCAGAAC
>JAWOGV010000040.1:0-3666 GCA_046496605.1 Acidimicrobiia bacterium
GAGTCCGCGAGGGTGAACATCGTGGGGCCGCTGATGTATCGGCCCGGCCGCAGCGCATCCTCGTCGAACGTCCACCTGGCCGTCGCTTCCCGACTCCCGATCGATTCGCACCGCACACCAGCCGCTGCCACTGCGGGATATGCCGCGGTGAGGAAGGCGTCGATGTCGTCCGGGGATGGAGGGTCCACTCCGCACGACGGTAGTCGATGCGCGGGTGGTCCGAATGGGCCTCCCCGGACGCGCAGCATCGTTCCGCGGGACCGGCTTCGGTGCTAGGGTCTCGCGTGAGCGGTGGTCGGTGGCCTGCTGGTCATCCCGTTTTGCGCGTTAGGAAACGCGTGGGATATACTCCGCTCTGGTTTTTCCCAGCCGAACCCGCCGGTACCCGGAGGCGTCCTCGGGCGCTGTTGTGCCGGAAGAGGTTCACACAAGGGATCGGTCCTGCTGTGTGATCCGCAGCACGGCCGATTTTCGTATGTCAGGAACTCCGATACCCGGGTCTCGGGTCGGGGTGCGCCGAAGAGAGAGACAGAGCAACAGTGCCAACCGTACAGCAGCTGGTCCGACAGGGCCGGAAGCCGAAGCCGAAGAAGCAGAGAACCGTCGGGCTCGCCGGTTCTCCTCAACGACGCGGCGTGTGCACGCGGGTATACACCGTGACGCCGAAGAAGCCGAACTCGGCGCTTCGCAAGGTCGCCCGTGTTCGCCTCTCCTCCCAGATCGAGGTCACCGCCTACATCCCCGGCGAGGGCCACAACCTCCAGGAGCACTCCATCGTCCTCGTCCGTGGTGGGCGTGTGAAGGATCTCCCAGGCGTCCGGTACAAGGTGATCCGCGGAGCGCTCGACGCCGCAGGCGTCGACGGTCGCAAACAGGCACGATCCCGATACGGAACGAAGAAGGAGTCGTAACCCATGCGTCGCGCTCCCGCAGAGGTCCGCAGGCTCGATCCCGACCCGATCTACCAGTCCATCCTGGTGACCCAGGTCATCAACAAGGTGCTGCTCAAGGGCAAGAAGGGCGCTGCACGACGCATCGTCTATACGGCGATGGACATCGTCGAACAGCGCACCGGATCCGATCCACTCCCCACGCTCAAGCGGGCGATCGACAACGTGCGCCCCACGCTCGAGGTCCGGTCGCGGCGCGTCGGCGGGTCGACCTACCAGGTGCCTGTCGAGGTCCGTCCCCGCAGGGCACAGACGCTCGCGGTGCGTTGGCTCGTCGAATTCGCACGCAAGCGGCGCGAGAAGACGATGGCAGAGCGCCTCGCAAACGAGATCCTCGACGCTGCGAACCGCACCGGTGCCGCAGCGAAGCGTCGCGAAGACGTCCACAAGATGGCGGAGTCCAACAAGGCCTTCGCCCACTATCGCTGGTAAGCAGACATGGCACGAACGATCCCACTCGAGACGATCCGCAACATCGGAATCATGGCCCACATCGACGCGGGCAAGACGACGACGACAGAGCGCATCCTCTACTACACGGGCCGCACCTACAAGCTCGGTGAGGTCCATGAAGGCGCGGCCGTCATGGACTGGATGGAGCAGGAGCAGGAGCGTGGCATCACGATCACGTCTGCGGCGACGACCACGCAGTGGGATGGCCATACGATCAACATCATCGACACGCCCGGTCACGTCGACTTCACCGTGGAGGTGGAGCGGTCACTGCGCGTTCTCGACGGCGCCGTTGCCGTGTTCGACGCAGTTTCCGGTGTCGAACCGCAGTCAGAGACCGTGTGGCGTCAGGCGGACAAGTACGGGGTTCCGCGCATCTGCTTCATCAACAAGATGGACCGCATCGGCGCAGACTTCTTCGCGTCCATGCAGTCGATCGTCGACCGCCTCGGCGGCAATCCCGTCGCCATCCAGATCCCCATCGGAGCCGAATCGGACTTCAGGGGCGTCATCGACCTCGTCGAGATGAGGGCCATCCTGTGGCACGACGAGGATGGCAAGGAACGGGAAGTGACGAGTATCCCGGAAGAGTTCCTCGATGAGGCAAGGGTCTGGCACCACAAGATGCTCGACGTCGTGGCATCCGAGGACGAGGCGCTCATGGAGAAGTACCTCACCGAGGAGGACCTGACTCCTGCCGAGATCCGCTCCGTCATCCGAAAGGGGACGATCGCCCGCGACTTCGTCCCCGTCATGCTCGGTAGCGCATTCAAGAACAAGGGCGTCCAGCCCCTCCTCGACGCGGTCGTGGCATACCTCCCGAGTCCGGTCGACCTTCCCCCCATGGAAGGTTTCAAGCCCGGCAAGGAGGGCGAGACGATCGAGCGCAAGGCGTCCGACAACGAGCCGTTCTCCGCCTTGGCCTTCAAGATCATGTCCGACCCGTACGTCGGCAAGCTCACCTACCTCAGGGTGTACTCCGGACGCGCCGACAAGGGCGACTCGGTGGTCAACTCGACCACGGGAAAGAAGGAGCGCTTCGGTCGCCTCCTCCGCATGCACGCCGCCAAGCAGGAGGACATCGACGAGATCATGACAGGCGACATCGTCGCCGCCGTCGGGATGAAGAACACCCGGACAGGCGACACGCTGTCGTCAGCGAGTGATCCCGTCCAGCTCGAATCGATGACGTTCCCCGAGCCTGTCATCTCCGTGGCCATCGAGCCGAGGACCAAAGGTGACCAGGACAAGCTCGGCAACGGGCTCTCTCGCCTCGCCGAGGAGGACCCGACCTTCAACGTCCGCTCGGACGAGGAGACAGGGCAGACCATCATCGCCGGCATGGGCGAACTCCATCTCGAGGTCATCGTCGATCGCCTGTTCAGGGAGTTCAAGGTCGAGGCGAACGTCGGGCGACCCCAGGTCGCGTACCGCGAGACGATCAAGAAGCCAGTCAGCAAGGTCGATGCGAAGTTCAAGCGCCAGACGGGCGGTTCCGGAATGTATGGCCATGTGGTCATCGACCTCGAGCCGATGCCCCCTGGGGAGGGTTTCGAGTTCGTGGACGCCGTCAAGGGCGGCAATGTCCCCAGGGAGTACATCCCGGCGGTCGAGAAGGGCATCCGTGAGGCGCTCGAGGGCGGGATCCTCGCCGGATATCCACTCGTCGACGTACGAGCACGCCTCATCGACGGGTCTTCACACAATGTCGACTCGAATGAGATGGCATTCAAGATCGCCGGATCGATGGCGCTCCAGGAGGCCGCGAAGGCCGCAGGTGTCAAGCTGCTCGAGCCGATCATGGAGCTCGAGGTCGTGACCCCCGAGGATTACATGGGTGACGTCATCGGCGATCTCTCGTCCCGGCGCGGCAAGATCGAATCGATGGACAGCCGAGGGCAGGCCCGCGTGGTCGCCGCCCTCGTGCCCCTCGCCGAGATGTTCGGCTACGCGACGGATCTGCGGTCCCGCACCCAGGGCCGTGCGACGTACACGATGCAATTCCACTCATATCAGGAAGTTCCGACAGCGGCCGCTCATGAGATCGTGGCCAAGGTCAGAGGCGAATAGGAGACCACACCATGGCGAAAGCGAAGTTTGAGCGGACGAAGCCGCATGTGAATGTTGGGACGATGGGTCATATTGATCATGGGAAGACGACGTTGACGGCTGCGATTACGAAGACGTTGGCTGATGCTGGTGTTGGTTCGTCTGCGTTTACGTCGTTTGATCAGATTGATAAGGCTCCTGAGGAGCGTGAGCG
>JAWOGV010000082.1:0-3100 GCA_046496605.1 Acidimicrobiia bacterium
CGCCCCCGGGAGGCATCGTGCTCGAGGTACGAGCAAATGGTGTCTGTCGAAGTGACTGGCATGCGTGGATGGGACACGACTCCACTGTTCCCCTCCCCCACGTCCCGGGACACGAGATGGCGGGTGTCGTTGTCGCTGCCGACAGCGCTGTTCGGTCTGTTGCCCCCGGCGACCGCATCACGGTCCCATTCGTCCTCGGCTGCGGCGCCTGTGCGATGTGCACCGATGGGAACCAGCATCTGTGTGATGCCCAGTGGCAACCGGGTTTCTCGGGTTGGGGATCCTTTGCGCAGTACGTCGCGCTCCCCTACGCCGACGTGAACGCAGTCCAGCTCCCGGATGCGATGGACTTCGTGACGGCTGCAGGCCTCGGTTGCCGGTTCGCGACTGCGTTCCGGGCGGTCGTGGATCAGGGATCGGTGCGCGATGGTGATGCGATCGCGGTATGGGGCTGTGGGGGCGTCGGGCTGTCGTGCGTGATGATCGCAGCGGCCCTGGGTGCGAGGGTGTACGCCGTTGATGTGGACCCTGGCGCGCTCGATCTCGCACGACGATTCGGCGCGGTGGAGGTGTTCAATGCCTCGGACGGATCGGACGCATCGGCGGCGATCAGGGACGCAACGGATGGTGGGGTGAGGGTCTCCATCGACGCCCTCGGCTCGACACAGACATCGGTGGCTTCGATCCGCAGCCTCGCAAAGCGTGGGCGCCACATCCAGGTCGGCCTGATGATCGGTGACGATGCCCGTCCGGTGATCCCGATGTGGCGCCTGCACGCCAACGAGATCGAGCTCCATGGGAGCCATGGAATGCAAGCATGGCGGTACCCGGCGATGCTCGACATGATCGTGTCGGGGGAACTGGATCCTGCTGCGCTCGTGACGGGTACCGTGACACTGGGTGGAGGTGCCCGTCATCTCACGGCCATGGCCGACTTCCCCGGCAACGGTTTCGTGGTGATCGACGACTTCACGACGTGATGACGGATCGACGGATCGGCCAACGGAGGAAGGTGAAGTGATGGGAACGATCGGGTTCGTCGGTCTCGGCATCATGGGATCGGCCATGGCGGTCAACCTCGTCAGGGCCGGACACGAGGTCATCTGCTGGAACCGGTCGCCGGATCCGCTCGATCGGCTGGTTGAGGCAGGTGCCGTCCGTGCGGCATCGCCGAGCGACGTGGCAAGCAGAGCTGAGGTCGTCATGATCTGCGTGTCGGACACCCCCGACGTGGAAGCAGTCGTGTTCGGTGCCTCAGGGATCGCCGAGGGCGTATCGGAAGGATCGCTTGTCATCGACCACTCGACCATCTCGCCGACGGCCACGAAGCTGTTCGCCGACCGCATCGCCTCGCACGGAGCACACTGGCTCGATGCCCCCGTCTCGGGTGGAAGCGAGGGCGCCGAGCTCGGAACGTTGTCGATCATGGTGGGTGGGGATGCATCGCAGCTCGAACGTGCCATGCCCTACCTCGAGGTCATCGGCACCACCGTCACCCATGTTGGTCCCCAGGGCGCGGGCCAGCTCGTGAAGGCGGTCAATCAGGTCCTCGTCGTCGTGAACCAGCTCGCCGTGTCCGAGGCGCTCCTCCTCGCACAGGCCGGGGGACTCGACCTCGCTTCGACGCTCGACGCCGTCAAGGGCGGAGCTGCCGGATCATGGATGCTCGCCAACCGCGGTCCGCAGATGATCGTGCGCAATTGGGAGCCCGGCTTCACCATCGATCTCCAACAGAAGGACCTCCGGATCGTCCTCGACACCGCGGACGAACTCGGTGTGCCGCTTCCCGGCACGTCGTTCGTCTTCCAGCTGTACCGTGCCCTGCAGCAGCGCGGTCTTGGCTCGGATGGGAACCACGCGCTCGTCAAGGCGCTCGAGCATCTCTCTGGCATCGAGCTCGCCGGCGATGGTTGAGGACCCCGACACGGTCGGTGTGGGTCCCCATCCCCGACCGTGGCCCGTCGACGACCGTCTCGATCCCGACCTCCTCGAGCATGGCGATCGTCGGAACGTGCTCGATCGGTTCCGGTATTGGTCGAGGGAGGCGATCATCGCGGACCTCGATGCCCATCGTCATCCGTTCCATGTCGCGATCGAGAACTGGCAGCACGACTTCAACATCGGGACCATCGTGCGCAACGCGAACGCATTCGGAGCCCACACGGTCCACATCATCGGACGACGCCGATGGAATCGTCGCGGCGCAATGGTGACCGACCGGTACCAGCACATCGACCACCATCCGACGGTTGAGGACTTCGTTGCATGGTCGACGGAATCGGGCATTCCCCTCGTCGGCATCGACATCACGGACCGTTCGCGTCCCATCGAGCACGCGGATCTGCCGGCACGATGTGCCCTCGTCCTCGGACAGGAAGGCCCAGGCCTGAGCGTGGAGATGGTCGAGGCGTGCAGCGAGGTGTACGAGATCTCCCAGTACGGCTCCACCAGATCGATCAACGTCGGGGTCGCGTCAGGGATTGCGATGTACGCATGGTGCCTCCAACACGAATCGAGGGCCTGAAGCGTTCAGTGTGGAGGTGTGGAGGATCCGGAGGATGATCCCGGACCCCTACTTCGGCGGCATCCTCAACGCACCGTCCATGCGGATCGTCTCGCCGTTCATGTACCCGTTGTCGATGAGGGACATGGCGAGGGCTGCGTAGTCCTCGGGAGTCCCGAGCCGCTTCGGGAATGGGACACCCGCAGCGAGCGTGGCGCGGATGTCCTCATCCAACGAACCCAGCAGCGGAGTGTCGATGATGCCGGGAGCAATCGTGTTCACGCGAACGCCGATGCTCGCGAGGTCCCTGGCCATCGGGAGGGTCATTCCCACGACCCCTCCCTTGGACGCGGCATAGGCGGTCTGTCCGATCTGGCCGTCGAACGCCGCTACGGAGGCGGTGTTGATGATGACACCGCGCTCGCCGTCGGCGAGGGGTTCGGTCGCCGCCATGGCGGCTGCCGCGATGCTCGACACATTGTAGGTGCCGATGAGGTTGACGCGAATGACAGTCGTGAACGCGCCGAGGTCCGCTGGCCGCCCGTTGCGGTCGACCATCTTCTGACCGATTGCGATCCCGGCGCAGTTGACGGCGAC
>JAWOGV010000091.1:0-3275 GCA_046496605.1 Acidimicrobiia bacterium
CATCCGCATCCGGTGGCAAGGAGAGAACCTAGGGTCTGCGGGAAGAAGGAGGTGCGATGGACTTCCAGATGGTCGCATCATTGCCCGCATCGGACATCGACCGGGCACGTTCGTGGTATCAGGAGAAGCTCGGCGTCCAACCATCCATGACCCAGGACGACACCGCCCTCATGTACACCCATGGGGACAGCGCGTTCATGGTCTACGCGTCGCAATTCGCCGGCACGAACCAGGCGACCGCGGCAGGGCTCGTCGTGGCGGACTTCGACGCCGCCCTCGTCAGTCTGCGCTCATCGGGCGTGACGTTCGAGGACTACGACTTCGGCGACGGGATGGCAACCGTCGAAGGCGTGATGACGGATCCGAGCGGGCGACGAATGGCATGGTTCAAGGATTCGGAGGGCAACATCCTCGGCCTCGCCGAGGACCCGACGCCCTGACCGAACAAGGAGCGAGCGCACACGAATGGAGCGAGCGGAGCTCGCCCACATTCCGTCTCTCCCCGCGGGAGAGACGCGGAGCGAAGCGACGCAGAGAGGGCCGCAGATCACCGAGTCGAGCTAGCGCGCCAATTGCCTTGCGTAGAGCCGTGCGTAGAGGCCGTCGGCGGCGATGAGATCGGCGTGGGTGCCCTCCTCGACGATGCGGCCACGATCGATGGCAACGAGGCGGTCGGCCCTCATGACGGTGGAGAGGCGGTGGGCGATCACGATCGTGGTCCTCCCTGCCATGAGCCGTTCGAGGGCCTCCTGGACGAGGGCCTCGGACTCGGCGTCGAGGGAGCTGGTCGCCTCGTCGAGGATCAGGATGCGCGGGTCGGCGAGCAACGCCCTGGCGATGGCGATCCGCTGGCGTTGGCCCCCGGACAGCTTCACTCCCCGTTCCCCGACGATCGACTCGTATCCGTCGGGGAACTCGACGATGAACCGGTGGGCGTTCGCCGCCTTCGCCGCGGTGACGAGGTCGTCGTCGGATGCCGAGGGATCGGCGATCCGGAGGTTCTCCGCGATCGTGCCGGAGAACAACTGCACCTCCTGGGGGACCGCTGCCATCCGGGACCGCAGCACGTCGACGGGATAGGACCGCACGTCGAGCCCGTCGACCTCGACCGATCCGGAGTCGACGTCATAGAAGCGGGGCACGAGCTGGACGATCGTGGACTTCCCCGCACCCGATGGCCCGACGAGGGCGACGACCTCGCCCGGTTCGACGTCGAGGTCGATGTCATGCAGGACGGTCGCCTCCCTGCCCTCGTAGGCGAACTCGACACCGCTGAACCGCACGGATCCGCTCGGTGGCGGGAGCAGCGCCGCATCGATCGTGGTCTCGGGGAGCTCGGGGTCGGCTCCGAGCAGCTCGAAGATGCGCCGTGACGACCCGAGCGCCTCCTGGATCTCCCCGTAGAGGCCCGTGAACGAACCGAGCGCCCCGGCGATGGTGAGCGTGTACAGCATGAACGAGATCAGCTCGCCGGGGGTGAGCGAGCCACCGGCGACCAGCCGTCCCCCGATCCACAGGACGAGTGCAAGGGTGGCGAACCCCACGAACGTCACGAGCGGAACGAACAGTGCCCGCATCCTGGCCCTGCGCCGTGCCACCGCGTACGAGGCGATCACCTCGACGTCGTAGTCCGCAGCGAGACGGTCCTCGGCGTTGAACCACTTGACGACCCGCACCGACGAGATGCTCTCCTCCGCCAGCGCATTCGCCGAGGCGAGCTGGTCGTGGTACTCCGTGGAGAGGAGCCGCAGGCGCCGCCCGAACAGGGCCGCGGCCAGGACGATGACCGGCAGGAACGTGAGGATGCTCAGGGACAGGACAGGGCTGATCACGATTGCGAGAGCGACGCCTCCGACGAGGGTGATGGCCTGGGACAGGGTCCGCCCGAGGGCGTCCGACACGATGCTCTGAACGACGACGACATCAGAGGTGAGCCGTGACGTCAGGTCCCCGGTGTGGCGCTCGTCGAAGAAGGGGACAGGCAGGCGGACGACCCTGTCGAATACCGTCCGGCGGAGGTCGGCGACCACCCCCTCACCGACGACGGCCAGGTTGTACGTCCTTGCGTAGTTGAAGACGGCCTGGATGGCGAAGATCGCGAGCAGCCCGATCGCATAGACGTTGAGCTGGGACGGGTCGGTGTTCTCGGGATCGATGAACGCCGTGTCGACGAGCGTTCCGATCACGAGGGGGAAGACCAGCCCGAGCCCTGCAGCGACGACGACCGCAGCGGTACCGATGGTCAACCGGACCCGGTACGGGCGTGCGAACCCGTACAGCCGCCGTATCTGGCGGGCCTGGGTTCCGAGGGAGGCGCGTTCAGCCACGGGACGATGGTAGGACCGGAAGGACCGCCGATCCGCCTCGGCTCAATCCGTTCATCCTGCCTCGTTTCCTGCCATTTCCGCGACCGGTTGGATCGATCGGGAATTCCCCTCATCCGATAGATCCACGCGTTCCGTATTCCGGTTGACCTCCCCCGCAGCGGCGATCCCTCCCTCGCCACTGCACTCGCATACGAGGAGGGCGCCGTTTCCCGTCGGCGCCCTCCTCGTGTGCCACCGCTCCCAAGAGACAGGGAGCGAGCGGAGCTCGCACCAACCCGTCTCTCCCCGCGGGAGAGATGCGGAGCGCAGCGACGCAGAGAGGGCGATAAGCCCGTGACTCACGTCCGGCGTGAGAAACAACTCATCCCCTCTCTGCCCTGCCGGGCATCTCCCCAAAGGGGGAGAAACAGGATGGACGTGGCAAACACCTGCCCGGTCCGCCAAGACGAGGAGCGAGCGGAGCTTGCACCACTTCCTCCCTTGTTCCCACGCCGGGGGATGTTCGCTACGCTCACCAGGGAAGACCTCTCCTCGCCCCGGATGGTTCCCCATGACTGACCGCGCAATCCTCATCACGGGAGGGACCGGATACCTCGGCCGCCGTGTCGTGCGTCGGGCGTCCGTCATGAACCGCATCTACGTCGGGTCGAACCGTCCAGCCGCACAGGCGCCTGCCGGCGAGATCGTGTTCCTCGACATCGGGGACCGCTCCAGCGTCCTGTCCTGCGTCCAGTACGTGCAGCCGTCGGTGATCGTCCACGCCGCTGCGGTCAACCCCGGCCAGGGCGACTACGAGGCCATGTGGCGGGTCAATGCCGACGGTGCCCGCCACATCGCGGCTGCCGCCACCAGGGTCGGAGCCAGGCTCATCGCCATCTCCACCGACGTCGTCCACGACGGGACGTCAGCGCCGTACACCGATGACGCACCGGCGAATCCGATCAACAC
>JAWOGV010000141.1:0-6802 GCA_046496605.1 Acidimicrobiia bacterium
GAGACGGTGGTGAGGAGGCGCTGGAACATACCGAGCTCCACGGCCGCCCAGGTGAGGAACCAGCCGAGCATCACCCATCCCATGTAGGGGAACAGCGGCGACGCCCAGAACGGCTGGCGTTCACGACGCAGCATCAAGCCGTTGTTCACGCCGGCAAGGGCGACCACAGCGAATGCCATCGTCATCGACACCGACCCCACGGTCGTGCTCGGCTCATCGGGACCGTACGAGAGTAGGAGCAGGGCAGGGGCGGCGATCAGGAACCCGCCGACCACCCAACGGACGGTTTGTGCCGAGGTGGCGATCTTCGTGCCGGGTTTGCGCGGAGGTCGCTCCATGACGCTGGAGTCGGGAACGTCGACGATGAATCCGACAACGACCGTGGCAATGACGAAGAACTTCGCGAACAACAGCTGCATCGGGAAGAGGGCGACCCCCTCGTTGATGTTGATGATCGTCGCCAGCAGCATCAGCTGGAGGACCGAGGACAGCACCGTCAGCTGGAGCCTCACGTACGAAGAGATGCGGCGGTAGATGTCCCGCCCGAGGTCGACGGCACGCACCAGCGTGGCGAAGTTGTCATCGGTGAGAATCAGCTTCCCAGCCTGCTTCGTGACCTCCGACCCCGAGCCCATCGCGACCCCGATGTCGGCCTGCTTGAGGGCGGCGGCATCATTGACGGCGTCCCCGGTCATCGCAACGACCTCGCCGGACTCCTGCATCAGCCGTGCGAGACGCACCTTGTCCTCTGGTGCGACCCGCCCGAAGACGTGCAGTTCGGGAAGGCGCTCGATGACGGTGGCGTCGTCGAGGGCAGCGAGCTCAGTACCGGTGATCACGCCGACGCCGAGGCCGAGCTGGTCGGCGATCGCCCTGGCCGTGACCGTGTGGTCGCCGGTGATCATCCGCACGTCGATGCCCGCGGCGTGGGCCTGCTGGACTGCGTCCCTTGCCTCGGTTCGCAGCGGGTCGATGATGCCGACCAGCGCCACCATGGAGATGTCGGAAACGGCGCCCATCGGGTCGTTCGTGGCTGCGTCGAACTCATCATCGGACAGGCCCTTGGCCGCGAAGGCGAGGACCCGCAATCCCTTCTCCGAGAGCTCCCGGTTCGCGGCGAGGAATGAGTCGCGCACATCGTTCATCGGAACGATCTCGCCCTCCCATCTGGCCCATCCGCACCGGTCGATGACGACATCGGGGGCACCCTTGACACACATGAAGTGCGGGGAGTCCAGGATGCCTCCGGTCGCGCCCGCAGGGCGGTCGTGGAACGTGGCCATGAATTTGTACTCGGAATCGAACGGCACTTCCGCACGCCGCGGCAAGCTGCGGCGGGTGGCCTCGGCGTCGACGCCGACCTTGGCGGCAAGGACCACGAGGGCCGCTTCCGTCGGGTCGCCGATGATCGATCCGTCGTCGGCGACGGTGGCGTCACTGCACAGCGTCAGGCCCAGCGCCAGCCTCGTGAAGTCGGGATTCACATTCCCTGCGGACCCGAGGATCGCCCCGATCTTCGCGTAACCGCTGCCCTCGACCCTGTACCACTCGCCGTCAACGAGCATCGAGGTGGCTGTCATCGCGTTCATCGTGAGGGTTCCGGTCTTGTCCGAATTGATCACCGTGGTGCCGCCGAGCGTCTCGACGTCGGTGAGGGACTTGACCACCGCTTTGTGCTCAGCGAGGCGTTGCGCTCCCGACGACAGCATCAGCTGGACGAAGGTCGGGAGACCGGTCGGGATCGCCGAGATCGCCGTCGAGATCGCGAGCAGCAGAAGGGTCTCGGTGTCCTGGCCACGGGAGATCCCCACGATGGCGATCACCGCGACCGCTCCCCATGCCAGGAACCCGAAGATCTTCGTGAGCCCATCGAGTTCGAGCTGGAGGGGCGACTTGACCCGCTTCGTCGCCGTGACCATGTCGGCGATGTGACCCATCTGCGTCGATGCGCCGGTCGCGACGACCACGACCGTCGCCGATCCCCTGGTGACCTGGGTGTTCTGGAACACGAGGTTCGTACGGTCCCCGAGGGCGGTGTCCGCGTTCGGGAGTGTCGTGGCATCCTTGGCAATCGGGGCGCTTTCCCCCGTCAGCGACGCCTCCTGCACCTCGAGGCTTGCCGAGGTCACGATGCGGGCATCTGCCGGCACGATGTCGCCTGCCTCGAGGAGAAGGATGTCACCGGGGACGAGGCCGCTGGCATCGACTTCCTCCACCCGCTCGGACCTTCGCACCCGCGCGGTGGCGACCTGGAGCTGGGCGAGCGCGTCGACGCTCGCCATCGCCTTTCGTTCCTGGTTCGTGCCCATGGCCACGTTGAACAGAACGAGCGTCATCACGACGGCGCCGGTCGAGATCTGTCCGATGGTGAAGCTCGCGACGCTGACGATCAGCAGCATGATGTTCATCGGGTTCGAGAGCTGGCCCCTGGCCATCTCCCATATCGTGGGAGGTGGCTCGGCGACGATCACATTGCGCCCGTAGTCGGTGAGTCGGCGCTCGACCTCATCCGGGCCGAGCCCGTGGTCGACGTTGGTGCCGAGCGCACCCAAGGCATCGCTGGAAGAGAGTGCGTACCAAGGGGCAGGGGGAGTTGTCTGGTCGGTCATGGTCATGGCGGGCGCCTCGGTGTCTCAGGCACGGTGCGTGCGATGATCTCACCTCCATACTTGCACGTTCGCACGCGCCGCGGACCCGTCGACGAGGCGACCACGCGCCGCCGCTCGTCGTGGGCTCGCGCTTCGTACCGTGTACCTCGCTCTCGCCCTTCCCGTCGTGGCCGGGTGGCTCGTTTCGAATGTCGCGGCGCCGGGTATAGGTCGCCAGACAGTCTCGAGGAAGAGACTTCAAGGGAGACCACGATGGACGGAAACGGCGCGGCAGCGATGGAAGAGCTACACCATCTCGAAGTGCCTCAAGCGACCCAGACGACCGGCAAAGCTGGGGCTCAGGCCACCTTGGCAGCTACAGGAGCTGGTGGCATGGCCACCGGCGCAGCCAGCATCGCTGGACGAGCATCTGCGATCGTCGCTGGTGCTGCAGATTCAGTAATCGGCACACTCTTCGGACCCGTCAACGCCAACTCAAGGGTTCGGTAGTCGGTGACGCAGAAGCGACGCCAGTTAATGATCCGGCCCCTTGGGGGCGGCTGGGGATGCCCTGCAATGATCGCCATATCCGTGATCGACTCGGTCGTGTTGACCGTGCTGCTCAACGTGCTGTTATGACTCGGCCACGCCGAGATCATCTCGTATGGGATCGAAGTCAGGGAGCCGGTCGATGTCGTCCCGGACCGAGGCGATGAACTCGCCGTCCTCGATGATGACGCGGTAGGCGTACTCCGCTTCGCGCTCGGTGCACCCGAGCAGCTCCTGAAGGAACTCCACCTGATCGGAGCGGCCCACAGGGATGTCGCTGAAGCGCACAAGTCTGTACTCCTCGCCGTCGACCTCCCAGGTCATCTCCGTCGTTGCGCCGATGTCGCTCATGTCCCCGCTGTTCATGTCGTCCCCCACCGCTCTCGCTTCCTCATCCGTCGCCCACCATCGTGCATCCCGGGTGTGACACATTCTCTGACCCCTGGGGCGGCGCACCGCCAGCGGTAGGCTTGCCGAGATGTTGACGACGGCTCCCCCAACGGGCACGGTCACCTTCCTGTTCACGGACATGGAAGGCTCGACACGGTTATGGGACGAGTTCCCCGCCGCCATGAACGATGCCCTCACCCGCCACGACGAGATCCTCGCTGGTGTGGCGGAGGCACACGATGGCTATGTGTTCTCGCGGGCGGGCGACGGATGGGGTGTCGCGTTCGCGTCCTCGGCTGAGGCGGTGCGAGCCGCCCTCGAGATCCAGCAGAGGATCTCCGACGAGGACTGGCCGGCTTCGATCGGTGCGATCAGGCTCCGGATGGGCCTCCACGCAGGGATCGCCAACCAGCGCGACGGTGACTTCTTCGGGACCGCAGTCAACCGGGCGGCGCGGGTATCAGCCGCGGCCAACGGTGGACAGGTGTTCCTCACCGAGGCGGTGCGTGCCCTCATCGCGGACGACCCAGCCGCCGACTGGCAGCTTCATGACCTCGGTGAGCACCGGCTCCGTGACCTCACCAGAGCCGAACACTTGTGGCAGATCGCAGATGCGGGCCTCCAGGCTCCGATCGCAGATCTGGCCCCTCGTTCGAGGGCAGGAAACCTGCCAGCGCCCGGAGCCACCATCGTCGGAAGGGACGCGGAGATCGATGCGGTGATATCGGATCTGGCCGCAGCGTCCGTCGTCACCCTGGTGGGTGTCGGTGGCGTCGGCAAGACGACGCTCGCTCTCGAGGTGGCACGAAGGTTGGGAAGCGGCGCCGATGACGGGGCCTGGTTCGTCGACCTCACCACCGTCGACGACCCGGACGAGGTTCCGTCGCGGATCTCGGCGGCCCTCGGCGTGGCGCGCCGGGGGGACATGGGCGATCTCGAAGGCCTCGTCGACGCCCTCGCCACCGACACGAGGATCATCGTGATCGACAACGCCGAGCACCTGATCGACCGGGTCGCGGAGGTCGTCGACCACGTCGCCCAACGCGCACCAATCGTGAAAATGATCATCACCAGTCGTGAGCCGCTGTCGATCCGCGCCGAGGTGGTGCACCGGATACGGCCGCTCGGTCTGGGCCACGGGTCAGCCACATCACCGGCAGCGACCCTGTTCATCGACAGGGCCCTGGTCGCCGCACCCGATCTCGACACATCGGCGTTCCCGCTCGGCGTCGTCGAGCAAATCTGCGAACGACTCGACGGGCTCCCCCTCGCCATCGAACTCGCGGCTGCCAACGCAGAGACGATGACACCGTCAGAGATCCTCCATGCGCTCGAATCGGATCGCCTCTCGATGCGGTCGGGATCCCGTTCGGTATCGCAACGGCACCGCTCCCTCGATGACCTGATCGCCTGGTCCTACGAGCGCCTCGATCCCACCACGCAGCGGGTGTTCGAACGGCTGTCCATCTTCGTCGGTGGGTGCACTGCCGAGGCCGCCGAGTCCGTCTGTGGGGATGAAACGGTCGATGCCGTCGAGGTGCGGGGCGCCCTGCGGACCCTGGTGCGCAAGTCCATGATCACGACGGACCGCACGGCGGGCTCGACACGGTTCACCATGCTCGAGACCCTTCGCGGGTATGCAAGGAATCGATGCACCGATCTGGGCGAGAACACCGCGACAGAGGAACGACACGCCCGCTGGTACGCCTCGTTCTCGGAGGAGGTGTTCAGCGGGCTCTCGAGCCCAGCGGAGGCGCAGTGGTTGACCGCCGCCATACGGGAGCTCGAGAACCTGGAGCGGGCGGCGACATGGGCTGCCTCCCACGAGGAGTTCGACGTCCTCGCAAGCGTCGCCGTGTGCCTCCCGACGATCCTGGAGTCGAAGTCACCTCCCGGCATCGCGGCCTGGATCGAGCTCGCCCTCTCCGTCCTGCCACCGGACCATCCCGGTCGCTTCGATTACTGCTTTGCCGCCGGGTACCTGACGATCTTCCGTGGTGACCTCCATGGGTCGCAGACCGTCATCGATGCCGGGATCGCAGGACTCGCCGACACGGAGCGGGCCAAGGTGATGCGCGACGGCTTCCGGTTGATAGCGGCCTTCTTCCTCGGGGACATGGATGCGGTGATCGCCGACTCCGAAGAGGTGAGCGAGGCCGCCTACGCCGTTGGGGAACAGAGGCTGGCCGTCTCGCTCGTCACAGACCTGGGCCTCGCCCTCTTCTACACCGGTGAGACCGACCGAGCGTGGGAGGTGGCGGAGGCCCTGCGCACAAGGGCGGAGGCCAGTGGCATCGCTACGTCCCTCGCCTGGTCGATGTACCTGCTCGGAGAGCTTTCGTCGGCCTCTGACCCGATGATGGCGGTGGAGTACCTCGAGGAATCCGTCGAGTACGGCGTGTCGATCGACAACCAATTCGTGGTCGGGATCTCGCTGATCGCCCTCGCCTCGACGGCGGGGCGCAACGATCAGACCGACGTCGCCCTCGACGCGATGTACCGCTGCGTCAAGCTGTGGCATGGCACTGGCAACCGTCCCCAATTCTGGACCGCGATTCGCAACCTCGTCGAGATCCTGCACCGAATCGGTGACGATCGTGAGGCCCTGACCCTGCACCTCCTGACGGACGCCGCTTCGGACCAGGCGCCCGAGCTGTTCGGTCCCTACGGCGACCTCTACCGGACGATCGCTGCGGAGATCGGCGACGCCGTCGGTGAGTCGGACCGTGCCGCTGCGGCGCATCGTGCCCGCCAGATGGGCTACCACGACACGGCGACGTACGCGCTCGACGTGCTCACCGACGTCATGTCCTCGCGTACGGTGTCCTGACGCCGACAGCTTCGACGTTCTGACGCTCGAGCCCTTTCCCTGCCTCGACAGTGGACCGGTTGCGGGCGCCGCTCGATGGGTACTCGAAGCCGGTGTCTGCGACAATCCGGTTCATGGCCAAGATGTATCCCGCCCGCCTGCCGGATTCGGCGGCCCCCTCAGAGGGCGCGGTGTTCCATGCGCTTGCGAAGCTGCCGGATCCGTGGCGGGTATTCCACTCCGTTGCGTGGCAGTCGGTGCGCAACGGCAAACAAGGTGACGGGGAGGCCGACTTCGTGCTCGTCAACCCGAAGCACGGCCTGATCGTCCTCGAGGTGAAGGGTGGATCCATCCAGATGGTCGATGGCGAATGGCGGACGTCGGGGAAGGTGGGGACGCACCGCATCGACCCCATCGAACAAGCGGTGTCGTCAAAGCACGCCCTCGTCACCTACCTGCGCGAGAC
>JAWOGV010000192.1:0-6239 GCA_046496605.1 Acidimicrobiia bacterium
TCGTGGAACTCATCACGACCCAGATGATCTACGAGGCCCTCCCCGGCGAACCGGAGGGTTCGATGACCAAGGTGCGTGCATCCGTCGTCGACGAGTCGACACTCGCCGGAATCGCCCGCGGATGGGCCCTCGGCGACATCATCCGCCTCGGCATCGGTGAGGAGCGCTCCGGGGGCAGGGACAGGGATTCGATCCTCTCGGACGTGTGCGAATCGCTGATCGCCGCAGTGTTCCTCGACGGCGGTTTCGCGGCCGCGGATCGGCTCGTCCGCTCGACATGGGGATCGGTTCTCGCGGAGCGGATCGCGCAGCCCGACGTCAGCGATGCACGATCGAGGCTCCAGGAGCTCCTCGCCAACACCGGACGCATCGTCGCCTTCCACTACGAGCGGAGCGGACCCGACCACGCCGCCGTGTACACGGCGGTGGCCCTCGTCGACGACACGATCGTCGGGGAGGGAACGGGTGGATCCAAGAAGGGAGCCGCCATCGCCGCCGCGACGGCCGCCCTCGAACGCGGGGTGTGAACGTCGGGGAGATCGCGTTCCCAGGATTGGGTTACACACCTGTAATTCGCTCTGGTAACCTTCTGAGCCGTGAAACTCAAGCACCTCACCCTTCGCGGGTTCAAATCGTTCGCGGATCGAACGCGGCTCGACTTCGCCTCGGGCGTGAACGTCGTCGTGGGTCCGAACGGCTCCGGGAAGTCCAACATCCTCGATGCGATCGCGTGGGTCATGGGAACCCAGGCAACCCGGTCGCTTCGGACGGAGAAGATGGAGGACGTCGTCTTTGCCGGTACCGCCACCCGTCCGGCGCTGCCTCGGGCCGAGGTGCAGCTGAGCTTCGTGAACGACGACGAGGCCAGCGCACTCGATCTCGCCGAGATCACGATCACGAGGAGGCTCTTTCGTGACGGGACGAGCGAGTATGAGCTGAACGGTGTGCCCTGTCGCCTCCTCGACATCCAGGACCTGCTCTCGGACGGAGGCATCGGGAGGAACCAGCACGTCCTGGTCGGCCAGGGTCAGATCGGTGACATCCTCAATGCGCGCCCCGAGGACCACCGCTCGGTCATCGAGGAAGCGGCAGGCGTGATGAAGCACCGCAGCCGCCGTGACCGCGCCGTGCGTCGTCTCGAGCGGACCGATCACGACACCGAACGGCTCAACGACATCCTGTCGGAGAAGCGCCGCGCCCTGCGGCCCCTCAAGAGGCAGGCGAGTGCGGCGGCACGCCACGACGCAGTGAGGAGCGAGGTCCATGCGTTGCGCCTGTTCCTCGGGGGTGAGGAGATCAGGCGCATTCGCGGCCGACTCTCGCACGCCGCCCTCGAGCGGGAGTCGGCACTCGAGGTGCGCACCGACGCCGACGCCCGTCTCGCGGCCCTCAAGGGGACCCTCGACGTCCTCAGGGCCGAATCCGGCGAGGTGGGCGCCCTGTTGTCGCGTGACACGGCGGCCGCGGCGCGACTCGAAACGGTTCGGGAGCGCCTCACCAAGATCGCGACGGTGGCGCGTGAGCGTCGCAGGTCGCTCGAGGACCGCATCGATGGAGCGGGGGAGCGCAGGGAGGATCTCGTCGCGGAGGAGGCTGACCTCCTCGAGGCGATCGCTCGAACGACCGACGACGAAGTGGTGGCCTCCGACGAAACGGACCGTCGCGAAACGGCGCTTCGAGCCCTCGAGGATGAGGAGCGGTCCCTCGCAGAGCAGATCAAGCTCCCGGCCGAGGGGGTGATCGCGAGCCTCCGGGGAGACCTCCGTGCGCTCGAGACGGCCACTGAACGCGACGCTGCCGAACGGAGTCGGGTGGTGGCGCGAATGGCCGTCGTCGACGCGCGCATCGACGAGGAGAGCGACGAACTCGAACGCTTGAACCGGTCGATCCTCCGCGTCGACGAGGCAACGGCACCGCTCCAGGATGCCTTCACGTCGGTGACCGGAGAGCGAGTCGAGACGCAGTCGTCATGGGAGCGCCAGACGGAGGCGACCGCAGAACGGCGAATCGTCGTCGCGGCAGCACGAGCGCGGGCAGAGGCACTCGAAGGTGCACTCGACGGTCTCGTCGATGAACGCGCACGCGACATCACCGAGCAGGCCGATGGGGTGATCGGCGCCCTCGTCGCTGCGCTCGACGTGCCTGGCGACATCGCCCCTGCGGTGGACGCAGCGCTCGGCGCGTGGCGGGCCGCATACCTCGTTCGAACGGTGGATGACGTCGACGCCACGGCCGGTGCGGTGAAGGGAGCGGGCACGGGGGGCGTGTCCCTCGTCGTCGGATCCCGCCGCGTCCACGACGCGACCCAGACCGCGCGATCGCTCGGCCTCGACATGCTCATCGATCGGCTCGGGCCGGATGCCGACCGGGTACTCGCGGCGGCGTACCTCGGCGACTGCGTGCTCGTGGAGGGTTGGAAGACGGGCCGTGGCGTCGTCTCGCGCCATCCCCTTGTCACCGCCGTGACGCCTGAGGGTGATGTGATCACCGCTGACGGGATCCTGGTGTCCCAGCCGGACGGCGCCGGTCCCGCCGCACTCGAAGCCGCACGGGTCGAGGTCGAGATCGCCGAGCGCGAAGTGCAACGTGCCACGAGCCTGCTCACATCGTCCCAGAGGGCCTTCGACACGGCACGACTGCGCGAACGTGAGGCGCTCGAGAGGCTCGAGGCGGCCGAGGCCGAGCTCGCCGGGTACACCGAGGCCCTCGCGATGGCGGAGCGCGCTCGCAGCGCTTCGCGGGAAGAGCGCGAGAGGCTCACCGTCCGTCTCACCGCGATCGACGAGGCGGAGCTCGCCCGCCGCCAGCGCATGGATGCGCTCCGTGAGAGGGTTGCCGAGTTCGAAGGTGAGGAAGCTGCGCGTCAGGCGGCCTGGGAGACGTTGAACGATCGCAGGGCGGAGGTCGCCCGCCAGCGCGACCTCGCTCGTCGGTTCCTCGAGGATGCCGCAGGGAGGAGGGCCTCGCTCGCCGAGCGGCGGCGACTCAGCGAGCAGCGACTGGCCGTCGTACGCAGCGAGCTCACACAGCTCGTGCTCATCCCGGACTCGGCGGAGCGGCTCCACGCGCTCGGCGAGATCGAAGCCGCCGCTGAACGAACGAGCGTCCTCGTCGCTGATCACATCGAGAGCCTTCGGGCCCGCCAGCGTGAGCTTCGCGAAAGGGCGGGCTCCGCCCATACCGACCTTGAAACGGCCGAGGGCCTGCGGGAGCGCCTCGACACGGAGCGTCGGTCCGCATCTGACGCGCTCAACGAGCTCGAGGTCGAACTCGCAGAGCTCCGCGTCAGGCTGGAGGCGACGACCGAGGCCATTCGACGCGAGGCTGATGCCACCGAGGAACAGGCACTCCTCGCACCGGAGCCCGACATCCAACCAGGTGGGACGCGTGAGGAACGGTTGGCGTCCCTCGAGGCCGACCTGCGGCGGATGGGGCCGATCAACCCCCTCGCCGCGGCCGAGTATGACGAACTCGCCGCCGACGTCGCGGAGCTCGAGCGGCAGATGGCGGACCTCGAGACCGCGCGCAACGACCTCCGCGCGGTGATCTCGGCGCTCGATGACAAGATGGAGGTGCTCTTCCATGAGGCGTTCGCGGAGATCCAGGCGTTCTACGAGGAGAACTTCGCGCTCGTGTTCCCCGGAGGGACGGGCCGACTACGCCTCTCGGATCCGTCCGATCCCATGGGCACGGGCGTTCTCGTCGAGGCGCAACCCGCAGGGAAGAAGGTCGGGAGGCTGTCCCTCCTCTCGGGTGGTGAGCGTTCGCTGGCCGCCCTGGCGTTCCTGTTCGCCGTGTTTCGTGCCCGTCCGAGTCCCTTCTATGTCCTCGACGAGGTCGAGGCTGCTCTCGACGACGCGAACCTTCACAGGTTCCTGAGGCTCGTCGACACGCTTCGTCGTGACACGCAGCTCGTGATCATCACGCACCAGCAGCAGACGATGGAGGCAGCGGACGTTCTCTACGGTGTCACCATGGAGCCGGGGGAGTCGTCGAAGGTTCTCTCGAAGCGCATGAGCTCCGTTAGCGTCTAGGGAGGGTTCCCGGACCTGGAGGTCACTTCGTGGACATCGTCATCGTCGCGATCGTCGCCATCGTCATACTCGTCGCGATCGTCGGCGTCGTCCTCGTGGCTCGACGCAGGCCATCCATCACACCGGAGGCGGTGCCGAGCCCGGGTAGACCCGTCACCGACGTGGCCGATCGCTCACTCGCGAGGCGCCTCTCGAGGTCCCGTACCGCCATCACAACGGCCCTCGGTGGTGTGTTCGCGTCCCCGAGCGTCTCCGACGAGACGTGGACGGACATCGAGGATGCGCTGATCGCTGCCGACGTCGGACCGCGGGCGGCAGCTGAGATCGTGTCGGGAGTGAGGGCACGAGGTCCGTCATCGGGGACCGAAGCGAGGGCGGCACTCGAGGCGGAGCTCGCGACGATGTTGGAGAGGACGGATCGCTCCCTGTCCGTCGACTCCCGCCCCGCCGTGATCGTCGTCGTGGGTGTGAACGGAACGGGAAAGACGACGAGCATCGCGAAGGTGGCCAAGCACCTCGTCGACGAGGGCCGCTCCGTCGTTCTCGGGGCTGGGGACACCTATCGAGCGGCGGCCGACACCCAGCTGCGTACCTGGGGGGATCGTGTCGGCGTGCCCGTGGTTTCAGGAGGTGCAGGAGCCGATCCCGCATCGGTCGCGTTCGAGGCGTACCGACGGGCCGCCGCCGACGATGCGGATGTTGTGATCATCGATACCGCTGGGCGACTGCACTCGCAGGCGAACCTCATGGATGAGCTCGGAAAGGTCGTGCGGGTACTCACGCGGGAGGCGGGTGGCATCGACGAGGTACTGCTCGTCCTCGACGGCACCGTCGGACAGAACGGGATCGCCCAGGCGGCAGCGTTCACGGCGACGGTGGGCGTCACCGGCGTGATCCTCACGAAGCTCGACGGCACGGCACGGGGTGGTGTCGCGGTTGCGATCGAGCAGCAGCTCGACATCCCCATCAAACTCATCGGGGTCGGCGAGGGCATGGACGACCTGATACCGTTCGACCCTGCAGAGTTCGCACATGCACTGGTGGCCGAATGACACACACGGATGAAGAGCTCGTCGAACTCGCCGCCGATGCCGCGACGCGCTCGTATTCGCCGTATTCGCGCTTCCGCGTCGGCGCCGCCATCGTGACCGACACCGGCACGGTCGTGACCGGCGCAAACATCGAGAACGCCGCCTACGGCGCGACCGAGTGCGCCGAGACGAACGCCATCACGACCGCGGTCGCCGCCGGTGCCAGGCGCATCACGACGGTGGCGGTTGCCTGTCCCGACGGGGACGTCTGCACGCCGTGCGGCACCTGTCGCCAGGTCATGAGGGAGTTCGGTGTCGAGCGGGTCATCATGCGCGGACGCGATGGATCGACGCTCGAGATGAGCCTCGACGAGTTGCTGCCAGCGTCCTTCGGGCCCGAGGCGCTCGAGGGCTGACCCGATCAGCCCTCGGAGCGAAGCGCTTCGATCAGCTTCGGCACGACCGAGTGCAGGTCACCAACCACGCCGAGGTCGGCGATCGAAAAGATCGGCGCATCAGGATCCTTGTTGATGGCGATGATCGTCGAAGCGCCCTTCATCCCGACCACGTGCTGCATCGCTCCGGACACCCCGCACGCGATATACACACTCGGCTTGACGGTCTTGCCGGTCTGGCCGATCTGGTACGAGTAGGGAACCCACCCGGCGTCGACGACGGCGCGAGTCCCTCCGACGGCTCCCCCGAGGAGCGCGGCGAGCTCTGCCACCATGTCGAACTTCTCCGGTGAGCCCAATCCGCGCCCTCCCGTGACGACGACACGCGCCGAGCCGAGGTCGGGACCCTCGGATGCCTCGATATGGCGCTCGGTGACGGTTGCGGCTCCCGAGTGGCCCGTTTCGGGCATCGGAACGATGGTCACCGTCGGAGCCGTTTCCCCGGTCGGTGTCGCGGTGAACGCCTTCGGCCTGGTGAGGACGATGGCCGGTGCGCCATCGGTTGCTCGTGTCGTCACGCTTCGGGTTCCGCCGAGGATCTCCGACGTCGCCGTGACCCCGTCGGCTACCGAGACATCGAGGGCATTCGAGATCACCGGCTTCCCGAGGCGTGCCGCGAGGCGCCCTGCGATGTCGCGTTCCGTCGTGCTCATCCCGAACAGGACGAGGTCGCCTCCATGGCTCGAGATCAAGTCGGCGAGAGCGGCCGCCCCTGCCGC
>JAWOGV010000258.1:0-7292 GCA_046496605.1 Acidimicrobiia bacterium
TGACGATGCGCAGGTCCTTGCGAACCAGGTCGCGGCGACGACGGTGCCGAGCGCCTTCCAACCCGCGTGGCCCGACACCATCACCGGTTCCCAGGCGCTCGTGACGGCTGCCGACGCAGTCATCGCCGGTCTCCAGTCACCCGATGACGGCACCTTGCGCCGCGAGGCGGTCGCGGGCTACGGCACGGCGACGGTCGCGTTCCAGGATCAGCTCGACCAGGTTCGGTCGCTCACTCCCTGACCCCCGTTCTTGCGTGACCCACGTCCTCTCCCGAGGTAGCGATTACACAAGAACGGAGGAGGTCGCTGCTATTCGGCCAACCGGCTACAAACAGTGTTCGTGATCATCGAGGCGACGATGTACGGATCGGCATTCGCGTTCGGGCGACGATCCTCGATGTACCCCATCTTCTCGACCCCGACCTGCCATGGGATCCGAACCGAGGCGCCCCGATCGGACACCCCGTAGCTGTACTCGGACCACGGAGCCGTCTCGTGCAGGCCCGTGAGGCGCTGCTGTATGCCTGCGCCGTAGTTCGCGACGTGCTCCTGGGCGACCTCGCCGAGCGCCTCGCATGCGGCGATGATCGGATCCCAGCCCTCGCGCATCGCCTTGGTCGAGAAGTTCGTGTGCATGCCTGCACCGTTCCAGTCGCCCTGCACCGGCTTGGGATTCAGCGTCGCGGAGATGTCGTAGTCCTCGGCGATGCGGTAGAGGAGCCACCTCGCGAGCCAGATCTGATCACCGACCTCGACCGTATCGACCGGGCCGATCTGGAACTCCCACTGGCCGATCATGACCTCGGCGTTCGTCCCGGAGATCTCGAGCCCGGCCTCCATACATGCCCACGTGTGGTCCTCGACGACGTCGCGGCCCCAGATCTCGTCGGCACCGATGCCGCAGTAGTAGCCACCCTGAGGGGCAGGGAACCCACCGATCGGCCACCCGTGGGGGCGACCGTCCTTGTAGAAGGTGTACTCCTGCTCCATGCCGAACCACGGCTCCTGGTCACCGTACTTCTCCTGCGCGGCAACGGCCCTCACCCTGGTGTTCGACTCGTGCGGCGTCATGTCCGTGTCGAGGACCTCGCAGAGGACGAGCTTGTCGTTGCCCCCACGGATCGGATCCGGTACGACCTTCACCGGGCTCAGGACACAGTCCGAGTTTGATCCCGGCGCCTGCTCGGTCGACGAGCCATCGAAGCCCCAGATGGGGGGCTCGGTCCCGTCGGGAACGACCTTCGTCTTCGACCTCAACAACGCGGTCGGCTTGCGACCGTCGATCCAGATGTACTCCGCTCGATAGGGCATCGTTCCTCGCTTTCAGCGGTGGTGGCGTGATTCCAGCGCGCAGCAGCGCCTGAACGCACAGGAGGATGCACCGGTGCCGTTTCGCCGGGGTAACGTCCGTGTGAACGCTCTGTTACAGCGCGGAGCTCGGGCTGGTGAAGGCTCTCGGACTCCGTACGCTGTGGTCAGTCACGCCGAGAGGTACCTGTGGAACGACCAACCGACTATGTGCTCAGCACCGTCAAGGAGCGCGGCATCCGATTCATCAGGCTCTGGTTCACCGATGTCCAGGGGTTCCTGAAGTCATTCGCGATCACGCCTGCCGAACTCGACCTCGCTCTCGAGGAGGGCGTTTCGTTCGACGGTTCGTCGATCGACGGGTTCTCACGCTCGCACGAGGCCGACATGCTCGCGAAGCCGGATCCCTCCACGTTCCAGATCCTGCCGTGGCGACATGACGATGCAGGCGTCGCACGCATGTTCTGCGACATCGTCACCCCGGACGGTGACCCGTTCGCAGGCGACCCTCGCCACGTCCTTCGGCGGAACCTCCAACGCGCAGCCGACCTCGGATACTCGTTCTACGTCGCGCCCGAGATCGAGTACTTCTATTTCCGGGACGCCTCGGCGAATCCCGAGGTCCTCGACAAGGGTGGATACTTCGACCTGACACCGCTCGACGTCGCCCAGGAGTACCGTCGGTCGACCATCATGAACCTCGAGGCCCTCGGGATCCCCGTCGCGGTGAGCCACCATGAGGTGTCACCGTCACAGCACGAGCTCGACCTCAGGCACACGGACGCGCTGACCATGGCGGACAACATCGTCACGACCCGCCTGACGGTCAAGGAGGTCGCCCTCGAACATGGGATCTACGCGACGTTCATGCCAAAGCCCCTCGCGGCCTACGACGGATCCGGTATGCACCTGCACCTGTCGCTCTTCCAGGGAGACGAGAACGCGTTCCACGATCCGAGTGGCACCTACGGCCTGTCGAAGGTCGCAGAGGGCTTCATCGCCGGCCTCCTGACCCACGCATCCGAGATCACCGCGGTCACGAACCAGTGGGTGAACTCGTACAAGCGCCTGGTCGGAGGTTTCGATGCCCCGACCTACGAGACATGGGCGCGAAACGACCAGAGCGCACTGGTGCGCGTTCCCGCGACGAAGAAGGGGAAGATCGATTCGACACGGATCGAGTTCCGCTCGCCGGACCCCGCGTGCAATCCATATCTCGCCCTCTCCGTCATCCTGGCAGCGGGACTCGACGGGATCGCGAACAACCACCCGCTTCCCCCGGAAACGGGATCGGATGTCCTCAAGATGTCGCAGGAGGAGCGCACCTCGGCAGGGATCCGGAGACTTCCGAGCAACCTCGCGGAGGCGATCCACGCCATGGAGTCATCAGAACTGGTCCGCGAGGCCCTCGGCGATCATGTCCACTCGTGGTTCCTGCGCAACAAACGTCGTGAATGGGCGAACTACGAACAGCACGTGTCCCAGTACGAACTCGAGGAATACCTTCCGGTGCTGTGATGTACGTCGCCGTCTACCCTGGCTCACCGAGCGCAACGCTCACGGCGGCACTGCTCGCCTGCGGGTTCAAGCCCGTCCCGATCAGTGACGTGTCCGACGCTTCTCGCAAGGAGCCGGGTCAGGGCTGGGCCGCCGCTGTCGTCGAACTCGGCGACATGCCCGATCTCGCCGCGACGATCGCCGGGAAGATCAGAACCGACCTCGACGTCGCGGTCCTCGTGGTGGTGGATCGGACCCTGACCTCCGATCTCGAGGGCGCGGTCGACTTCGACGACTTCATCCTGACCCCCATCGACCAGGCAGAGCTGAGGGTCCGGCTCGGTCGTCTCGGAGTCGTTGAGGCCGATTCGCCGGACGATCCGGTGCTCCGGTTCAACGACCTCGAGCTGAACACCGCCACGTATCAGGCGACGATCGCCGGAATCCCGAGGGACCTGACCTACATGGAATATGAGCTTCTCCGGTTCCTGGTGGAGCATCCCAACAGGGTGTGGAGCCGTGAGCAGATCCTCTCGAAGGTCTGGGGCTACGACTACTTCGGGGGTTCGAGAACCGTCGACGTCCACGTCAGGCGGCTCCGTGCGAAGCTCGGTGAGGAACGCGCGTCGTGGATCACGACCGTGCGATCGGTGGGCTATCGCTTCGGTTGATCAGACGACGCCATGCCAGTCCCGCTGGCGCCGGAGCTCCGTATACGTGAACCAGATCGCTGTGGCCACGACCATCGAGCTGATCGCATTGGCGAGAATCGAGAGGAAGAATCCCACGGCGCCCGGGACAGTGCCAGCGATCCCGAGGCCGATGTTGATCGCCCCGATGATGAGCACGATACCGAACACCGACAGCCACCGGCCGTGCACCAGGTTGAACGTCGAACGGATCGAGCCGACAACACCGTCGTCACCATCGATGACGACGGCGAGGAGGGGCATCAGGGTGACGATCAGCCAGACGCCGGGAACGATGAACAGCAGCAAGCCGACGAAGACGAGCATCGTCGACACCAGTATCGACCCGGCGATCACCCCACCCCGGCCGATCACGGATGCTGCGGCATCGGCGACGTTCGGTTGGTCCCCGCGCGTTGCGGTCGACACCATCACGATGAGCACCGACACGAGGACGAGCGACACGGCGAACACGCCGACTCCCACGGCCATGGCGACCAGGGCATCGGACACGGGAACTGAACCTGTTTCCGCCGACGCATCCACGAGATCCTCGAAGGACAGCGCCGTGGCGAGTCCGACGAGGGCATTGAGCGCCCCGATCAGCAGCGACACAGAGAAGAGGGCCTGCCACCCTCCCCAGAGGAGGTCGATCGACTGGTTCACCACCCTTCGGATCATGCCGGCCTTCGGATCATGCCGCGAGGGTACGGGCAGGCGCGTCGCATCGTGGCCTGCAGCGCGACGTGGGCTTAGGGGCTCTTCGGGTCCGGCACACCCGACAACGTGATCGACACCACTTCAGGCTCCTGACCAGCCGAATCGGAACACCGTGCGCTCCCGGTAGGTGGCGCCCCGCTCGAGGCGGATCGACGGGAAGGATGGCTGGTTCGGGGCATCCGGGAAGTGCTGGGTCTCGAGACAGAGCCCATCGTGGACTCCGAGTCGCCTTCCGCCACGCCCGATCCGCGGTCGGATGCCATTGCCCGAGTAGAACTGCACACCGGGCTGGGTGGTCTCCACCGTCATCCAGCGATCCGCCGTCGACAGTCGGGCGCCCGGTCGGAGTCGACCCGGAGTTCCGTCGATCACCCAACAGTGGTCATAGCCCCCGGCCACATGGAGCTGCGGATCATCCTCCCCGATTCGGTCACCGACACGGCGCGGCGTCCGGAAGTCGAACGGTGTTCCTTCCACCGAGGTGATCTCCCCGGTCGGGAGGGTGCCGTCCCCGACAGGGAGGAACGACGATGCGTGGAGCTGGAGCTCATGCTCGAGCACGGCACCGGCACCGTCGAGGTCGAAGTATGTGTGGTTCGTGAGATTCACGACCGTCGGCGCGTCCGTGACCGCCTCGTAGTCGATCGAGAGACCGGACTCGTCGTCGAGCGTGTACGTCACGGCAGCGGAGAGGGTACCGGGGAAGCCTTGATCGCCGTCCGGGCTCACATGACCGAGCCGGACCCCGGCCCCGGTCGCGTCGTCGAACGTCTCGGCTGACCAGATCGCCTTGTCGAACCCCAAGGGACCTCCATGGAGCTGGTGCTCCTTCCCGCCCCGGTCGACCTCGATGGTCCGACCGTCGAGAGGAAATCGACCGTCGGCGATGCGATTGGCCGTTCGCCCCACCAGCGAGCCAAAGTACTGTGGGTCGTGCAACCAACCCCCGAGGTCGTCGAAGCCGATCACGACATCGACCTCGCCGACAACCCTGTCGGGGATTCGGATGGACGCGATGGTGCCGCCATAGGTCAGGATGTCGACCGCGACATCGCCGCGTCGGAGTCCGATGCGCTCGACGCCCCGACCGTCGTGGGTTCTCCCGAAGGGTGTGACGCCGACGGTCACCCGAATTCGATGCCCTGGGCGAGGGGGAGGTCGTTCGACCAGTTGATCGTGACGGTCTGGCGCCGCATGTACGTCTTCCACGAGTCGGAGCCGGCCTCCCTGCCTCCTCCGGTCTCCTTCTCACCGCCGAATGCGCCACCGATCTCGGCGCCGGAGGTCCCGATGTTGACGTTCGCTATGCCGCAGTCCGACCCCTCAGCGGACAGGAACAACTCTGAGCTCCGCACCGAGTCCGTGAAGATCGCGGACGACAGCCCCTGGGGTACGCCGTTGTGAACCGCCATTGCCTCCTCGAGGGAGTCCACCTCGATGAGGTACAGGAGCGGGCCGAACGTTTCGTCCTGCACGATCGGGGCGTTCGCAGGGATGCGAACCACCGTCGGTTCGAAGAAGAAGCCCGGCCTGTCGACGACATTGCCGCCGACGAGCACCTCGGCTCCCTGTTCGAGGGCGATCTCGACAGCGGCGCGTGTCGTGTCCACGGCCCGTTGGTCCACCATCGGCCCGACAAGGGTCCCGTCCTCGAGCGGGTCCCCGATCGGGATCGACGCGTAGGCATCGACGAGGCGCCTCGCGACCTCGTCTGCGATGTCGCGGTGCACGATGAGGCGACGCAGCGACGTGCACCGCTGTCCCGTGGTACCCGCAGCGGCGAACAGCGCCGCCCGTACGGCGAGATCCGGATCGGCGTCGTCCATCACGATGATCGCATTGTTGCCTCCGAGTTCGAGGAGCGAACGACCGAGGCGCTCAGCGACCTTCACACCGACCTGACGCCCCATCCGCACGGAGCCGGTGGCCGAGATGAGGGGGAGCCGGGGATCAGCCACCATGGCATGGCCGACGGGATCGGCATCCCCGACACAGAGGTTGAAGACGCCTTCGAAGCCCGTGCCATCCATCACCTCGTGGCAGATGTTCTGGACCGCGACGGCGCACAGCGGTGTGAGGTGGGACGGCTTCCAGATCATGGTGTCGCCGCAGACGGCAGCGATGAACGAGTTCCAGGACCACACGGCGACGGGGAAGTTGAACGACGAGATGATCCCGATGGGGCCGAGCGGATGCCACTGCTCGTACATCCGATGACGCGGGCGCTCTGATGCAATGGTGAGGCCGTACAGCTGACGGGACAGGCCGACGGCGAAGTCGGCGATGTCGATCATCTCCTGGACCTCGCCCTCACCCTCAGCACGGATCTTGCCCACCTCCATCGAGACGAGGGCCCCGAGGGGTTCCTTGTACGAGCGAAGCGCATCGCCGATGGTCCTCACGTACTGTCCGCGAACGGGTGCGGGAACCATCCGCCATTCGGTGAAGGCGGCCTCGGCTGCGTCGACCGCCGCCGCATAGTCAGCGAGATCTGCCTCGCGCACCGTTGCGATGACATCCTCGGTCGTCGGATCGATCGACACGAGGTCGCGCCCGGCGCCGGTGCGCCAACCCGCGGCGTAGACGCCGGACGTCGTCTGTGAGATTCCTAGTGCGTCGAGGACTGCGTCACGGTTCATGGTGCCTCCTTGGGCAGGTGCGAGGTGCGGTGAACGGGCATCGGTCAACGCGCTGCGATGCACTCGATCTCGACGGAGAAGCCCCCCGGGAGCGCGCCGGCCTGGACGGTCGAGCGCGCCGGCTTCGAGGCACCGACATACTCGCCATACACGGCGTTGACGGCGGCGAAGTCCGCGATGTCGGCGAGGAAGATGGTGGTCTTGACGATGTCGTCGAAGGTGAGGCCGACATCACCGAGGATCGCCCCGATGTTCTTCATGACCTGATGCGTCTGCTCCTCGATCCCGCCACCGCCACCTGTACCGGTGGAAGGATCGATGGGTACGGCGCCCGAGAGGAACACGAAGCCGTTGGCCTCGGTGGCGATCGAATAGGGTCCGAGGGGTTCAGGCCCCGACGGGGCGCTCAGGATCGACTTCGGCATGGGTTCCTTCTCCC
>JAWOGV010000020.1:0-7646 GCA_046496605.1 Acidimicrobiia bacterium
CGGATCGACCAAAGGAGGACCGATCATGCAAAGGCGCTACCTGATACTGCTCATCGCGATCGCCTTGCTCGTGCTGGCGGTGGTGCCGGCGGCATTGGCGGGCCCGAAGGGCACCGACCGCCCATTCAAGGGGTCGGTGCCCTTCGGGCCCGCCAATGCCGCCGGCACCACCGCCAGCACGAGCAAGGCGATCGCGATGAGCAGTATCAGGTAGCGCCTTTGCATGATCGGTCCTCCTTTGGTCGATCCGAGGTGCTCCGATACCGACGCTGCCATACCCCGATCCAGAATCAGTCCAAGCCCGTCCCCCTCCGTTCTTGCGTAACTGGCGCCCCCGGAGAGCATGTGCGCTACGCAGGAACGGTAGAGACAGCCCTATGGATCGGCGCGACAATGTCCTTGAAAGGCCGGTTCGGCTCAGTGCCGTGGCTGTGGTCTCCGCTCCGACTGCTGTCGGCGCCTTTCGGCACGGAGTCGGTCCTGTCAGAAGGGTGACTTCGATGGTGGGCAGAGGACCTCGAGTGTTCATGTTGGTTGTCGCGTTTGCGGTGGCCGTGTTCCTCGCACCGGTTACGGCTGGACCGGTGGACGCGCTCCCTCCCGACGATGGCCCGGTCGCGTACATGGCGTCCATGTCGGAGCATCACCCCGACGGGAAGATCGCCATCCTGGACGGCCGTGGAGACATCTACTTGATGGAAAGCGACGGAACCGGACTGCTGCAGCTCACCGATCCTTGGAACTCGGGGGGGAGCGTCGTCCTGTGGTCACCGGACGGTCTCACTTTGGCGTTCACCTCGAACGGGTACTACGAAGAAGGAGACGCTGGCATGTACGTCACCACCCTGGATGGCGATGCCCGGCGGGTCACCCCGGACGGCTTCGGCGACGGCGACTCCGTCGCCGTTCCGTACTCATGGTCGCCTTCGTGGTCTCCGGACGGCGCGAAGATCCTTTTCGTCGGTTGGTCTGACCCCGGTATCTACACCGCCGATGTGGCCACTGGGACCATCGAGTTGGTCGTGTCACCCGAGCCTCAGATCGACGAGATTCAGATTGGCTTCGAGTCACCGACGTTCTCCCCGGACGGTTCTCGCATCGCCTACGTCAAAAGGACGACCGCGATCCTGGCGAGTGGTACTTGGCCGCCCCGGTCACGTGTGCTGCGATCGGGCGCCATCTTTGTGGCTGACGCGGACGGGTCGAACGCCGTTCGCATCACCAACTCGCTGGCACCGCCTGGAAGCTCGACGACGTACGTGGACGACGATCACTCGCCCGTCTGGTCCCCGGATGGGACATCCCTCGCTTTCGTATCTGGGTCTGGGGTGCAGGGTGAGGTGGCCGCAGTCCTTGTCGTCGTCAATCCCGACGGGTCGGGTCGCCGTGTGCTCACGGATGGAAGTGACAATGTGTTCCTCCCGGCGTGGTCGCTCGATGGCAGGAGCATCGCCTGGAGCGGCGACTCGGATTCCTACGTCATCGATGTCGACGGATCCGACCTGGTCGTCCTTGGCCCGGGTAGCAGTCCGAGTTGGTCCTCCAACAGCTCACGTATCGCGCTCAACACTGCGTACAACGTCGTAACCGTGAACCGTGATGGTTCGGGTTACACGGTGCTCGACCCAGTCGGCCTACCGAATGACAGCAACGTGCTCGACCACGCTTGGCAGCCGGTGTTTCCGCCGGTGGGTCTCGTGGACTCCGGACAGGGTCGCTGGCACCTGAAGGGATGGCAGGGCGAGATGTCGTCGTTCTATTACGGGAACCCTGGTGATGTGCCGTTCATGGGTGATTGGGATTGTGATGGTGTGGACACGCCGGGGTTGTATCGCCAGTCCGACGGGTACGCGTATCTGCGGAACTCGAACACGCAGGGTGTGGCGGATATCAAGTTCTTCTTCGGGAACCCCGGCGACGTCCCGTTGGCGGGGGACTGGGACAGCGACGGGTGTGACACCCTGTCGATCTATCGGCCGTCCGAGCAGGTGTTCTACATCATCAACGAGCTCGGATCCGAGGACTCCGGTCTGGGTGCTGCCGAGTACAGCTTCATGTTCGGGGATCCGGGGGACAAACCGGTCGTCGGGGACTGGGACGGTGACGGCATCGACGAGATCGGCCTGCATCGTGAGTCGAGCGGGTTCTTCTATTGGAGGGACAGCCTCGATACGGGTGTGGCGGATGGGTCGATCTTCTTCGGTGACCCGGGGGATCGGATCGTGTCGGGTGATTGGGGGCCGATCCCTGGTCGTGACACGCCCGGGGTGTATCGGCCGTCGAACGGGTTCGTGTACTTCCGTTACACGCTCACCGAGGGCAACGCCGACACGTGGTTCCCGTGGCCCAACGCAACCGACACTCATGTTCCCGTAGCGGGGAACTTCGGCCTGGACTGACGACCCTGGCAATCCGGTTCTGGCAATCCGGTTCTGGCAACCCCGATCCTGCGTAACCCATGTCCTCTCGGAGGGCGTCAGTTACGCAAGAACGAGCGAGTGACCTCTCACAGGTCCTCGGGCGGTTCGGGATCTTCGACTGCGGCATCGCCTGGCTCGGGTGCGGTCGCCGTGGGTGCATCCTGCGTGCGCTCCCGTTTGGCCGCGATCTGGGCGGCGAGCTCGTTGAAGGTCGTCCCCAGTGCGTTGAAGAAGGAGCTTGCGGTTCCGCGAGCTTCTTCCTTGAGGTCCGGGTCGGCGATGGTGTCGCCCGCGGCCTCGAAAGCGGTCCTGATGCTCGTGCCCAGCTGCCGGAGCGCCTCGGCAACCTCCTCGTCGGTCGGGGTCTCCCGGTCAGGGTCACCCTCGTGGGCCTTGTAGTGCTCCTTGTACATCGATCCGAGCCTCTTGAATCGCTCGCCGACGTCACTCCAGGCTTCGTCCATCTGACTCATATCGTCCTCCTCCCTCGATGCTACCCGCGCGCGATGGCGGGCAATCGGAGCCGCCGAGTGCGGATCGATCGGCGATGCGGCCGACGTCTCCCCAGCCGGTGTCGTGTGCTCGTGGTGCGAGGAATCACGCCATCGGGACACGGATCGCAGCGGCGAGCCGCGAGAATGGGAACATGCCCTGGGGACGCGTCGCCTCCCGTGGCCGATGGCGGCCACGGCAAGACCTGCCCTCTCGAACGCGAAGCCTGAACATCCCCATCAACGAGACAGGAGCACCATGTCCCACAACCTGAAGAACCGCAGCTTCCTGAAGGAGATCGACTTCACCCGGGCGGAGTTCACGTCCCTTCTCGACCTGTCCATGGATCTCAAGGCGGCGAAGCACGCCGGAACGGAAGAGCCGCAGCTCACGGGCAGGAACATCGCGCTCGTGTTCGAGAAGACGTCGACGCGGACCCGCGCCGCCTTCGAGGTCGCCGCGTACGACCAGGGAGCCCACGTGACATACCTCGACCCGTCGTCGTCCCAGATGGGTCACAAGGAGTCGGCCGCAGACACGGCCAGGGTCCTCGGCCGGATGTACGACGCCATCGAGTACCGAGGCACGGCCCAGGCGATCGTCGAGGAACTCGCCGCCCACGCAGGGGTGCCGGTCTACAACGGGCTGACCGAGGAGTGGCATCCGACCCAGATGCTGGCGGACTTCCTCACGATGCACGAGGCATCCGGCAAGCCCTACGACGAGCTGTCCTATGCGTTCACGGGCGACCTTCGGTTCAACATGGGCCGATCCCTGCTCGTCACGGGAGCGCTTCTGGGCTCCGACGTGCGGATGATCGGGCCACAGCAGATGTTTCCGCCCGACGATGTCGTGGAGATCGCCAAGGACCTCGCCGAGGCGTCAGGGGCGACGATCACGATCACTGACGACCTCGATGCCGTCGAGGGGGTCGACTTCATCCACACCGACGTGTGGGTGTCGATGGGCGAGCCGAAGGATGTGTGGAACGACCGTGTTGCGACGTTCAGGGACTATCAGGTCAACGCGGCGCTGTTCGAACGAACCGGTAACCCGCATGCCGGGTTCATGCACTGCCTCCCGGCGTTCCACGACATGAACACCGTGGTCGGCAGGGAAATGATGGAGGCCACGAACATGCCGAACGGCCTCGAGGTCACGAACGACGTCTTCGAGTCGAGCCGTTCTGTCGTGTTCGATCAGGCCGAGAACCGGCTCCACACGATCAAGGCCGTCATGGTCGCAACGCTCGCCTGAACGACGGGCTCGTTCCTAGACGATCCTGCGGTCGCTCGCCCACCTCGCCAACTCGTGGCGGTTCGAGAGCTGGAGCTTGCGCAGGACCGACGACACGTGGGTCTCGACCGTCTTGACCGAGATGTCGAGCCTGCGGGCGATCTGCTTGTACGCGTATCCCCTCGCGATCTGGCGAAGGACCTCCTGTTCGCGTGGCGTGAGCGCGTCGAGCTCCGGATCCTCGGCGACCGGAACCGACCGTGAGAACGCCTCGAGCACGAATCCGGCGAGGGACGGCGAGAAGACGGCTTCACCTTCGGCCACCCTCGTGATCGCGTCGGTGAGCTCGACGGGCGAGATCGACTTGGTCACGTAACCCCTGGCGCCGGCCCGGATCATCGCGATCACGTCCTCTGGCGCGTCCGACACCGACAGTGCGAGGAACCGGATGTCGGGGTTGGTCTGGTGGATGTTCGACACCACCGTCACGCCGCCCCCGCCCGGCATGTGGACGTCGACGAGGACGACGTCGGGCTTCATCGCACGGATCTCGTCGACGGCGTGGTCGACGTCGTAGGACGATCCGAGGACGTCGAAGCCATCCTCGAGCTCCGCCCGGACCCCGGTGAGGAAGATGCGGTGGTCGTCGACGAGGTACACGCTGGTCATGTGGTCTCCCCGTTCACTGGGCTGCCTCCGGACATGGTGAGATGGATCTCCGTACCGACACCGATCTCCGAGTCGATCGTCGCAGATCCACCGTGGCGATGCATCCTCCCCCTGATCGATTCGACGAGCCCCCTGCGGTCTCCGCCGACGGCGTCAGGGTCGAAACCGGACCCCTGGTCGGTGATGAACACCTCAACGGTGCCGTTGCTCGCCTCGGCGAACACCGAGACGCGGTCGGTGCCGGAGTGCTTCGCCGCATTCATCATCGCTTCGGTGGTGGCGCCGACGAGCGCATGCTGGAGCTCCCTCGGGAGCTCGCTCTCTCCGACGACGACCACCGATACGGGGACGTTGTGGGCCTCCTCCACCCGGTTCGCAGCGTCCGCAAGCGCTCCGCGGAGCGTCCTGGTGTCGGCGGAACCCTCGTCGAACAGCCACGATCGCAGTTCCCGCTCCTGGGATCGGGCGAGCGTGACCATCCGCTTCGGGTCGTCGGTGCGCTGGATGAGCGCGAGCGTCTGGAGGACCGAGTCGTGGAGGTGAGCCGCCATCTCCGCCTTCTCCTCCGAGCGGATCCGGGCCCTACGTTCGGTGCGGAGGTCCTCGACGAGGGACCACAACCACGGGCCTGCGACGATCATGAATCCGGCAACGGCTGCGATGAGCGCAAGGGTGAGGACCCCGAGTGCCTGGATGTTCTCGAGCGAGGAGAGCACCACGACGAGCCCGGCGACCATCATCACGAGACCGCCGACGACGAGCCACCACGACCTGCGTCCACCGGATGTGCCTGTGATGCCCTCGAGCGATTTCTCGTAGTTGATCCCCGAGGTGTCGATCGCGATGGCGAGGCCGAAGATGACCAGCGTTGCGGGCCAGACGACGGCCCCGAACCAGATCCCGACACCCTGGAGGAACAGCAATACGGCGAGGAACATCGACCCGAGCCCGATCATCTGTGCCTTCGTGGCGCGACGCGGGTGCGGTTGAGGTGCCATCGTCGCGGATGTGGCCACCTCGTTCGGGACGATCAGGGCCGCCAGGGCGTAGGCGACGAGTCCCACACCGCCTGCGAGGGCGACACACGCGAACCCCGCCCGCACGTAGATGGTGTGGACACCCAACCTTTCGGCGATGCCACCACAGACCCCCGCGATCATCCGATCGCTCCCTGACCGTCGGAACGGCCATGTGAACGATCGCTGCGCGGAGTCGTGCGGTGCGGATTGGGTGTCGGTCACGGGATCCTGGTCGTCGATACCTCGAAATGGTGTCACAGCACGCGTCCCCGGACAACCCGGGACGACCCTGAGCCATCCCTGAGGGGTCAGGTACCACGAGGATCGTTCCCGATGGTGCCGAGCGCGATCCTGACGGATGATGACAACATGACAGACACAACCCGCACTCGCACCACCCGGCCGACACGGCTGCAGCGGTCCCGCAATGACCGCGTGCTCACCGGTGTCGCCGGAGGACTCGGGACGCACCTGGGAATCAACCCCTGGTGGTTCCGATTCGCGTTCCTGATCCTGACCTTCTTCGGCGGCTTCGGCCTCGTCGTGTACCTCGCTGCATGGCTGGTCATCCCCGACGAGGGTCAGGAGGATCCGATCATCAGCAACTGGCTCGGCCACGTGGACACGTCCGACGCCGGGACCATCTTCGGACTCGTGCTCGTCGGCGCCGCAGCGGTGATCGTCCTCACGCAGTTCGCCGACATCTCGGGCACGCTCGTGGTGGCCGCGATCCTCTTCGTGGTGGGCCTCCTGCTCTATCGAGGGGACCTGACATCCAAACGACCCGATCGCCCCGATCCCGATGCCACCCACGGAGGTGACGACATGAATGAGACCACGACCACGGCGAAGGCGGACATCGCCGCCACCGCCGGCCATGGAGATGCTTCCTTCGGAGCTGCCGCGCATCGAGGAGAGGGGGATGAACTCCCCCCAGTCCTGCCGCCCGCTCCACCGGCGTACGGTGAGCCGGACTCCGGTCCGACCGAGCCATGGGAGCCGCCACCTCCGCGTGAGCGCTCGATGCTCGGGCGACTCACCCTCGCCGTCGGGTTGATCGTCGTCGCCACGATGGCGCTGCTCGACGTCGCCTTCACGAGGGTGGACATGGACCCCGTCCACTACCTTGGCGCCGCTGTTGCGGTGATCGGGCTCGGACTGATCGTCGGGGCGTTCATCGGCAAGGCACTGTGGCTGATCATCGTCGGCGTGCTGTTGCTCCCTGCACTGTGGATCGCCGCCCTCCTTCCCGCGTCGATCGACTTCTCAGCAGGGGAGTTCACCTTCGAGCCCGTGACCGTGGCCGAGGTCGACAGCCCGTACGAGCAGGGGTTCGGCCAGATGACGATCGATCTCACGCAGCTGAGCGTGACCGATCTCGCGGAGCTCGGACGGCTCGAAGCCTCGGTCGGGTTCGGTGAGATCATCGTCCGGCTGCCCGATGACACCGGCTTCACCCTGGATGCCAGCGTGGGTATGGGCGTCGTGCAAGGTCCGTTCCCATCCTCGCAGGGCATTGGCGTCGATGTCACGACGAGCGTCGGCGACAACCCTTCGGCGCTCGAGCTCGACCTCGAGGTCGGCGCAGGGGCGATCACGATCGCCGTACAGGCCCGCCCGCTCGGATCCTCGGGTCTGGACGCCCTCCTCGAAAGGAGCAACTGATGAAGCGCCACGCATTCGATCCCATCTCGTTCGTGTTCGGCATCCTCCTCGTGGCCATGGCGGCCGGGGCGGTGTGGAACGACCAGGTCGACTGGAACATCGGGGTGTGGATCTTCCCCACCGCAGTCCTGGTCCTCGGCATCGG
>JAWOGV010000022.1:0-3232 GCA_046496605.1 Acidimicrobiia bacterium
GACACGCTCGAGACGCCGTATCGGGACGACCGAGTGCGCGTGGAGGGTCTCGAGGAAGTGAGCGCCCAACTTCGCGAGGTGGCTCTCGAGAGCGAGATCGAGTTCTGGGAGCTCATGACGGACGAAAAGAGGATCTGACCGCCCGGCAGAACCGGACGGCCAGATCCTTCGGTTTCTCGTCGAGGATCGGGAACGATCAGCCGAGTGTGGCCTGTGCTTCGATCTCGAGATTGACGGTCTTCGACACGAGCACGCCACCACCCTCGAGGGCGACGTTCCAGGTGAGTCCCCAGTCCTCGCGAGCGACCTCGGCCGATGCCGAGAACGCGGCCTTCGCATTGCCCCACGGGTCATTCGTGATCCCGACGAACTCGAAAGCGAGGGTGACGGGCTTCGTGACGTCCTTGATCGTGAGGTCTCCCGTGAGCGTCCACGCAGAGCCCCTGGCCGATCCACTGGGCTCGACCTTCGCCGACACGAACCGGATCTCCGGGTAGGTCTCGACATCGAAGAAGTCGGCGGACTTGAGGTGTGCGTCGCGATCCGAGGTCCCCGATGTCACCGACGCCACGTCGAGGACGACCTCGACCCTCGAGTCGCGGGGATCCTCGGCGACCACGATCGTGCCTGACAGCTCCTGGAAGCCTCCGCGGACCTTGGTGACCATGAGGTGACGTGCGATGAACTCGGCCTGCGTATGGGTCGGATCGAGCGTCCACGTACCGACCGCAGGCACTTCCTTGCCGTCCACCGACCGTGTGAGGGACATCGTGTCCGATCCTACGTCATCCGACACTACGTTGTCCGTTGTCATGAGAGACCTCCATAATCGTTCCTGACTGCAACAGTTGCCCTGTGCAATCATCAGTGTAGTTGCATGTTTCAACTATTTCGCCGTACCCTTCGCTCATGACGATCCACATCCGATCGACTGAGACGACCGAGGCATGGAGGTCGCTGCTCGTCGCCCATTCGAGGGTGAACCATCGCCTCGAGGCCGACCTCAGGACCCAGGTCGACATGAACCTCGGCTGGTACGAGGTCCTCCTCCAACTCGCGAGTGCCCCCGGCCAGCGCCTCCGCATGAGCGAGATCGCAGACGGGATGATCCTCTCGCGCAGTGCGGCGACTCGGCTGGTGGACCGCCTCGAGCGCCACGGCCTGGTCGAACGGGCGGTCTGCGACGCCGATCGGCGCGGCATGGAGGTCTCGCTGACCGACACGGGAAGGAGCCGATTCATCGAAGCGGGGAGACTCCACCTTCGCGGCATCGAGGAGTACTTCGGGGACCACTGCACGCCTGATGAGCTCGCGACCCTCTCCGCCGTCCTGACCCGCGTCGCAGACGCGAACTGATCCCCCACCTTCTCCGCGCCGGCGGAGAAACCTGTCGTTTCCCGTCTCCGTTCGTACACTCCGTGGTCGTCGCCAGGGACCGGAGAGCATGAATCGATACCTCATCGCCGCAGCGGTTGCCGTCCCGCTCGTCGCGGTGCTGTCCATCGGTGCGGGCTACGTCCACGATGAGATCGTGTCGGACGGCCATGTGAGTCGGGGCGTCGAGGCCGCAGGAATCGACCTGTCGCGCCTCCCTGCCGAGAAGGCTCTCACGGCGATAGGGGCATACGAGGAGCGACTCGTATCCCAGCCTGTCGTCCTCGTCATCGACGGGAAGGCCGTGGAACTCGACCCCGCCGACGTCGACCTGGCCGTCGATGAGCGGGCCGTCGTCGACGAAGCCCTCACCATCCGCCGTGCAGACGGGGTGCTGTCCAACATCCGGGCATGGTTCGCCACATGGTCGTCGGCGGAGACGATCGACGTTCCGGTGTCATTCGACCGTGAGGCGCTCTCGGCACTGCTCTCAGGCCTGTCGCGCACGGCGATCGGGAAACCGGCGTACGAGGGAGCCGTGCTCGTCGAGAACGGCCTTGCGGTACCCGAGTACCCGAGGCCCGGACTCGTCATCGACGTCGACGCGTCCATACCCCTCATCGCCTCCCAGCTCGAGGTGGCTGAGCGCGCTCCCGTCTCGCTCCCGCTCATCCCGCTCGAACCGGCCGTCACGAGGGCGGATGTCGACGTCGCCGTTGCGAAGGCCAACAGGCTCATCGGCGAACCTGTCGTCCTGCGCAGGCCCGGCCAGTCCGCGACGATGATGTTCACACCCGCCGGCTTGGCCTCTGCCCTGCGATCCGAGGTCGTGGTGAACTCGCCTGCCACCCTCGACGTGTCCCTCGACGACGCCGTCCTCCGCGAGATCGCCTCCCGGACCGCCGACGAGTTCATCATTGCGCCGCGCGATGCGAGCTTCTCGTTCAACGACGTGGCGAAGACATTCACGGTCATTCCGTCGGTCAAGGGGCTGAGGGTCGACCTCGCGGCGGTGCCTGTGGCGGTGACCCGTGCCGCCCTCAGCAACGGAACAGCCGCGCTCCCGATGACGGAGGGAGATGAGGCGGCGTTCACGACCGCCATGGCCGAGGCCATGGGCCCGCTCGGTGAGGTCTCGACGTTCACGACGAACCATCCGTGTTGTGAGAACAGGGTCAGGAACATCCAACTGCTCGCGGACACGATCCGCGGCTCGATCGTGATGCCGGGCGAGACGTTCTCGATCAATGACACGGCGGGGCAACGGACGCTCGCCAAGGGGTACGTCCGTGCAGGTGCGATCATCAACGGCCGCGTCGAGTGCTGCGACGACCCTGCCAACATTGGAGGCGGGACGAGCCAGTTCGCGACCACCTTCTACAACGCCGTGTTCTTCGGGTGCTACGAGGACGTGTTCCACCAGCCACACAGCCTCTACATCTCTCGCTACCCGTTCGTCAGGGAGGCAACGCTCGGGTACCCCGCTCCCGACGTGAAGTTCCGGAACGACTCCGACGCGATCGTCTACATCGACACGTCATACACGCCGTCGTCGATCACCGTGACGTTCTACGGGAACAACGGAGGCAGGACCTGCACGTCGGAACGGTCGGGGAACACGATCACACGTCTCATGACATGGCCGGACGGAAGGGTGACGACACAGGACTGGACCTGGACCTACCGGGAGCCCCGCCCGGACGACCCGGTCCCGACAACCACGACCACCACGCAGCCTCCGACGACGACCACGACCCAGGCGCCCACCACTACGACCACCACGACCGTGCCTGAGACGACGACCAGCACGACCGTGCCTGAGACCACAACCACGGCCCAGGCCGAACCCCCGCCGGAG
>JAWOGV010000068.1:0-4560 GCA_046496605.1 Acidimicrobiia bacterium
GAGGCCACGATCCCTGCCGAGGAGTTCGGCATCCGGCTCAAGACGGCCCTCGATGCGTTCTTCACGGAGGACGATGTGGCCGTCGTGATCGACCCGGGGATGGCAGCCAAGGCCGCAGCGGGGAGCCGGCGCGTCAAGTTGCGCGCCGGTGCGTTGTTCTCGGATGCGGACTTCCACCAGCTCCTCAACCATGAAGCACTGATCCACAGCCTCACGTTGCTCAACGGTCGACGCCAACCACTCCGAGCCCTCGGCCTCGGATCACCGAGGACGACGCGCACCCAGGAAGGGCTCGCCGTCTTCTCGGAGCTCGCGACCGGATCGATCGACCTCCCCCGCCTCCGCAGGGTCGCGCTTCGTGCGCAGGCCGTGTCGAAGGCGCTGGCGGGCGCCGACTTCATCGAGGTGTTCGAGCACTTCCTCGCCGAGGGACAGTCCGAGGAGGAGGCCTACCACTCCGCGCAGCGGATCTTCCGCGGCGGAGACGTCAGGGGCGGCGTCGCGTTCACGAAGGACGGCGCCTACCTGGAGGGCCTCATCCTCGTCCAGACGTTCCTGAGGAAGGCGATCAGCGATGGCAGGGAGGAGCTGATCCCCCACCTCTTCGCAGGTCGCATGACGCTCGGTGACGCCGTGCTGCTCGAGGAACTCTTCGGATCAGGCGACCTGGTGGAGCCCCGTTACGTGCCACCGTGGGCAACGGGCCTGAGCCAGCTCGCCGCGTCGCTCGCCTACTCGCTCTTCAGTGCGAGGATCAAGCTGGACGTGGTCGAGATTGCTCGATTCGTGGATCTCGACGACCGGTGACCGTCGCTGCCTGATCCCCGATCACCATCCTTGCTTTCACGTCGAGGGCGGAGGATCCCTCGGCGCGGACGTGCTCGTCCGGCCGTCCTTTCCGACGATGGAGTCGATCTCTGCGAGTCGATCCGCCATCCGGGATTCGTCGCCGATCCGCTTCGGTCGATACATGACCGCCGATTGCAGGCCATCGGGGAGGTACTGCTGGGCGACGGTACCTCCATCGCTGTCGTGGGGGTACCGGTAGCCGACACCGTGGCCGAGTTCCCGATCCCCCGCGGTCGCACCCGATCTCAGGTGGGGAGGAACCTCGGCGCTGGGACCGTTGCGGACGAGGTCGATGGCCGCTCCCATCGCTGCAGTGACGGAGTTCGACTTCGGCGCGAGCGCAAGGGCGATCGCTGCGTGAGACAAGGCGTGGTTCGCCTCGGGAAGACCGACGACCTCGAGTGCCCTGAACGCATCTACCGCGATGCCGAGCGCACGGGCGTCGGCGAGGCCGATGTCCTCGGAGGCGAGGATGATCATCCTCCTGGCGATGAACTTCGGGTCCTCACCCGCCTCGATCATCGTCTGGAGCCAATAGAGGGCAGCGTCCGGATCGGATCCGCGGAGGGACTTGATGAATGCGGAGATGACGTCGTAGTGGCGGTCCCCTCCACGGTCGTACCGGATGATCCTGCGCTGGAGGGCCTCCTCGACGATGGCGACCGTGATGGTCCCTGTTCCCCTCCCTGCGCTGATCGTCGCTGCTGTCTCGAGGGCGTTGAGCGCCAGCCTCGCATCCCCCCCAACGCGTCCCGCGAGGGCGCTGACCGCCTCATCGTCCATTGCGACGCCGGGGAGGCCGCGCATTGCATCGTCGAGGGCGTTGCGGACCAGGGTTCCGATCTCGTCCTCGCTGAGTGGCTCGGTGCGGAAGATGCTGGATCGCGAGATGAGGGGTGAATTCACCTCGAAGAAGGGGTTCTCGGTCGTCGCTCCGATGAGCGTGACCGTCCCGTCCTCGACACCGGGAAGCAGCGCATCCTGTTGCGCCTTGTTGAACCGGTGGATCTCATCGATGAACAGGATCGTCCGTCCTCGACCCTCACCCAGCCGCTGCTCGGCCCGAGCGAGCACCTCCCGGACGTCCTTCACACCGGCCGAGGTCGCCGATAGTCGATCGAATGACGCCTCGACCGCACGGGCAACCAGGCCCGCGAGCGTGGTCTTCCCCGTACCGGGGGGTCCCCACAGAATCATGGAAGACACGTTCCCCGTCACGACCATCGATCGGAATGCGGCACCGTCGGCGAGGAGGTGGCGCTGTCCGACGACCTCGTCGAGGGTCCTCGGCCGCATCCTGGCGGGCAGTGGCGCCCCGGCCCGCTTCGACTCCTCGCGCGCCACGGCGAACAGGTCGTCCCCTGGCATCAGGTCTCGTCTGGCAGACCGGGTTCCGTCGAGGTGGCCTCCCACTCACGGCGGACCTCCGGCCTGATGTCGATACCGAGTTCCACGAGCTGGGTCTCGTCGACGCGTCCGGGTGAGCCGGTGAGCGGATCGGCACCCGTCTGGGTCTTCGGGAACGGCATGACCTCACGGATGTTCGGCTCGTCCCGGAGAATGCTGACCATCCGATCGATGCCGATCGCAAATCCCGCATGCGGGGGCGTCCCATATCGGAGGGCCTCGAGGAACCAGCCGAAACGAGCTTGAGCATCCTCGTCCGAGATTCCCATCACCTCGAACACCTTCGCCTGCATGGCGGGGTCGTGGATCCTGACGGAACCCGATCCGAGTTCGGCGCCGTTGAGGACGAGGTCGTAGGCCTTCGAGACTGCGGACTCGGGACGGTTCACGAGGTCATCGAGTGACGCCGGGGCGGTGAACGGGTGATGGGCGGGCGCCAGTGTGCCGTCATCGCCGACATCGAAGACCGGGAAGTCGACGATGAACGCGAACACGAGTTCCTCGTTACCCATGGGTCGACCGATGTCGAGCCTGAGCTCGCCGAGGACCTGTCGCGCCTTCTTCACGGTGTCTGCCACGATCAGGAGGGTGTCACCGGGTTTCGCGTCCATCGCGGCCGCAATTCCCGCGAGTTCGGACTCGCCGAGGAACTTCGCGACCGGTGACCGCATCGTCCCGTCCTCTTCGACGACCATCCACACGAGGCCGCGTGCGCCGATCTCCTGTGCCCTCGTCACAAGCGCGTCGAGGCCTGACCGCGCGAGGCCGAGCCTGCCGCCATTGATTCCGCGTACGGTTCCACCGTCGGCGAGCACGGACGCGAACGCGTTGAACTCCGTCGAGGCGAAGACGGGGCCGAGGTCGACGAGTTCCATCCCGAAGCGCAGGTCCGGTTTGTCGGTGCCGTAGCGATCCATCGCCTCTCCGTAGGTCAGGCGAGGGATAGGGAGGGCGATGTCGACCCCTCGGATCTCCTTGACGACGTGATGGGCGATCTTCTCGAGGGTCGCCAGGACGTCCTCCTGACCCCAGAAGGACCCTTCGAAGTCCAGCTGGGTGAACTCGACCTGCCGGTCCGCACGGAAGTCCTCATCCCGGTAGCATCGTGCGACCTGGTAGTAGCGTTCGACGCCGGCGACCATCAGGAGCTGCTTGAACAGCTGTGGCGACTGGGGCAGGGCATAGAACGTCCCCTTGCGCAGACGCGACGGGACCAGCATGTCGCAAGCCCCCTCGGGGAGGAGGCGCAACACAGCGGCCGGGGGGCCGTGTGGGCTTAGGAGTGCTGACACCAGCACGTTGGTGTCCATCACGATCGTCAGCATCTCTTTCTTGCCTTCCTGGTGTCCCGGATCTTTTCCTGGATTTCCTGACCGGCCATTTTGTCCAGTCCAGCATCGACCGCCGCCCGCTGCATCTCATCAATGGCGCGGAGGGCCCTCGCTCTGCGAAGATCCCCGATGGCCTCCTCCAAGTTTGCCTCACTTACCCCTGTCATCAAGGCAATGGGTTTACCGTTTGATGTGATGACCAACTCCTTTTCCTTTGCCAGGTCCTCCCAGACCTGGCGGCCTTTGGTCCTTAGATCCTTGACCGATACAAAACGCATGGTTCACCCCTGCACTGAAATGATACACCGCCAAGTATATGATTGTGTCTCTAAAGTGTCAATATCGCTAGATCGGGATATGACTAGTCCTCCACAGTGACGGCGGATAAAAGCCCTCAGCGAACGCAGAGCATTCTCAGTCAAGACCTTTTCTTTGAGATCCGGCGGTAGTCTTATTGACGGCAATCTCAGTAACGAAGTATACTTCTATATCGATGACTTACAGTGGTCGTTCCGATGAGTTCAAAAGCAAATCATGACGACCTGAATGGAAAGATAGAGAATGGGGTGACCAGCCATGGATGAAAGCTTTATTGTCTCTGATCCTGAAATCCTGAGCGGCAAGCCGGTAGTAAAGGGCACCCGCATATCGGTTGCCCTTATCCTCCAATGCCTTGCTTCAGGTATGACGAGGGCGGAAATCCTTCGAGGTTATCCCACACTTACTGAAGAGGGCCTCAATTCTGCGTTAGATTACGCGGCCCGCCAATTCCAAGGCGAGGAGGTTCGCCTCTATAAGGAGAATCAGGCGTGATAAGCGTTCTCTCTGACGAGAACGTGCATGTGGATATCCTAACCGGCCTCCGGCAAAAGGGTATTCATCTGGTGACAGCCTCAGAATGTTGTCGAGCACCTCGGTCACGATGCCGTCCGACACCGGTTCCGTGAACTCCCCGGGGGCCCCGACGGCGAAG
>JAWOGV010000088.1:0-3546 GCA_046496605.1 Acidimicrobiia bacterium
CCCCCTCGCACCGAACGGCACAGACGCCCATGCGGCCTTGACGGACTGGACCAACGCCTCCCGTCGAGCGCCAATCGAGCCCACAACGAGGAGCAGTATCTGCCGCAGGCAGATACTGCTCCTTCAGGGACTCAAGTGCTGACTCCAGATCCTTGGGGGCCACAGAGGCCTGGTTTCTCTTCAGCCGACGCCGCGACGTCGGACGGGGTCAGCTCCTACTGACCGACACCAGGCCGTCGGCGACGACGTAGAACGACTCTGGATTCCCGATGGGGAACCACTCGCTCCCCCCGATGCCGCCGTCGAGGCACACACCGTTGCCGAGCACACCATCGCTCCCGGGCAGGTAGACCTGACCGGTGATCGGATCGTCACCGACCTTCCACCTGCCGCTGATGATTCCGCCCGTCCCGTCTTCGAGGGTGCACCAGTTGCCGGGAATGTGATCCCTGACAGTCACGCTCACACCTGTCGGTCGCGTACTGATGGGCAGGACCGATACCGTCCACACCCCAGGCTCTGCTGGAGTCCAGATGCACGGACCGTTGATCATCGTCGCCACGCCATCCACGAACCCACATGACGGGTAGACCTCGAGGAATACCGTCGACATGGCCTCGCTGACGAGGCCTCCGTACAGGGTCGTCGCCTGGATCGGAAGGGTGCAACCCTCCTCCGGACACGTCGAGAACTCCTCGAATTCACTGACCTCTCGCGGGGTCGCCGTGATCGCCACCCGTTCACCGGCGCCGATGCTGGGAACGGTGAAGGTCTCGGTCCACGCGGCCGTCAATGTCACCGTGACGCCGTCAACGGCGGTTCTCGCCGTGTTCTCGACGTACACCGTGAACGCTATACGGTCGGCGGCTTCGTGAACCCATGCTGGGTCCGCTTGAACCCAAACGGAAAGGCGAGGTGTTGACGGTGGCCTTGGCTTCGCGTAGGCGGGTGCAATCGCCGTCACAAGGACGACGGTGATGATGAGTGCGAACCATGAACGCTTCATGATTTCTCCCTCCTTCCTCCTCCAATATGGGTGTGTCCGGCAGATGCATCCGCCTCACCCGGTATCGCGACCTGCCGCATGGAAGCCCTCGCGCTCGCGTCCAGCTGTGAGGTCGTGGTGCCAGGCGGACACATGGTGAATAGGGTTGGAGTTACATGCTCAGTTCGAGGTCCAGCGCGACAGCGGAGCAAGAGGAGGCGTTTTGCCACGTCTACCACAGCTACTACCCGCAGGTGTTTCGGTACTTGAGAAGGCGAACTGATGAGCAATCGGCAATGGACGCAACCGCCGAGACATTCCTCGTCGCATGGCGGCGACGGAATGACATGCCAGCCGGCACGTCCTGCCTCCCATGGCTCTACGGCGTCGCGCGACGTGTGTTATCCAATCAACGACGCGGTGAACGCCGGCGGAAAGCCCTCACGTTGAAGGTCGCCGCCACCGCCCGTCGGTCTGAACCAAGCATCGAAGAGCGTGTCGTCCCAGAGGATCACATCCAAGCGGTCCTCCAGGCCATGGCACGACTCCGCCCGGATGATCGGGAAGTTCTCCGCCTTGCCGAGTGGGAGGGTCTTTCCCACGCGGAGATCGGCGTCGCAATGGGGTGTTCGACCCACGCCGTGGATCAACGAATGTACCGAGCCATGCGACGGCTCGCATCCGAGCTTCCCAGCGACTGGAGTGCCCCGGACCGCATCCAGAAGGAGGGATCGCCATGATCGACCTCGATGCAGTACGGCGTTCTGTGGCAGAGGCGAACCCACTCCTGTCGACCGACCCGATTTCTCCCACCCAGGCGCAGGAGATCGTTTCGTCGATCGAGCGGCGGCTCCAGGTCGGATCCTGGGGCGTTACCGACACACCGCATCGCACCGAACCGGCAATGGACCGTGAGATCAGGCGCAGCCGATGGACGCCAGCCATCGTCGCCGCTGCTGCTTCCCTTGCGGTGCTGGTGACTTTCGCAGTTCCCACCCTTGTCGGGTACTGGCTCCGTTCCGAGGGCGAGACCCCCATAGACCCACCGACAACCACGGTGACGCCGACGACAGCGGCCGCAACGACGACGACCACGGAGCCGCCTTCGACCACCACGACCGTACCCCCGGTCGGTCTCCCCATCACGTGGGAGCGTGTCCCCCACGATCCCATGTTCGAGGACGCGGCGTTCTCGAGGGCGGCCACCGATGGAGAGCGCGTTGTGGTCGTCGGGAGCGGGGGCTTCGTCGACGGGATTCCGACGAAGGGCGTGGTGTGGGCCAGCGATGACGGAGCGACCTGGCAGCGCATCGACGATCCTTCATTCGCCTTGCCCGCGGATGCGGACCAGCATCCTTCCTGGATGGCCGGCATCGGGTCCGTCGCGTATGCGAATGGCTTGTTCGTGGCCTCAGGCAACATCGCCAACGACGGCGCCGTGTGGGTGTCTGAGGATGGCATCGCGTGGACGCGTGTCGACGCTCCGAGCCTCGGGGGTGATGGTCTCGAGCAAATCAGTGGCTTGGCGGCCGGCGCACCGGGTTGGGTTGCGGTCGGGCAGGACGACCTGAATGCCGCAGTCTGGTTCTCCCCAGACGGATCGTCCTGGGAGGCGGTTGACGATCCCGACCTGAGGGCCGGCGGCGACATCGTGTCGGCCATGCTGTTCGACGTCGTGGAAGGCGGCCCCGGCTATGTGGCTGTCGGCTGGATTCAGGTGAAGGACGACGCGAACAGCTCGATCACCGAGGCCGAGAACAGGGCTGCCGTGTGGGTGTCCGTCGATGGCCGTGATTGGACGCTCACCGATCTCGGCCAACTCGAGGACGAGTTCATCATTGCATCCGTGGCCGTTGACCCGATCGACGGCAGCCTGATCGGATTCGGTTGGAATGGGCTGTGGCGTTCGGCGGACGGGGTCAGCTGGTCCCTGTCGGATCCCCGGGGCTCGGAGTGGACATCGCTTCCTCCACCTGGCGTATCGATCGCCTGGTTCGGGGATGGTGCCGTTGCCGCGGGGCAAGACTTGGCGCTGGCGCTGTGGACCTCTGCCGACCATGGAATGACCTGGGTTCTGCACGATCGTCAGGATCCGGTCTTCGAGGGCCACAATCCCATGGTCAGCCACGTGATCCGCTTCAACGACCGTGTCATCGCCTTCGGGAAGACCGGCGAGTACCTGAGCGAAGTCGCCGCCGTGTGGATCGGCCAGTAGCCACCGACAGCCGCGTGACCTCTCCGCGAGGCCGTTTTCCAGTTGTCGACGCTGACCGAGAATCGCATCACAGTCCTGTCCGGGTCCACCGATCCTTCTCCACATCTCTTGTCACAGCAAAGGGTGAGAAGTTCTGGAGGGTCCGGACATAGACCAAGTGAAGGCAAGCGCGCAGATGCCACACATCAAGGCACCTCCACAACGGCGAAGGGAGGGATGATGCAGCATCCACCATTTGGCGCAGCCCGTGAATCACCGCCCAACCAGGGCATCGAGCAGGGCATCGAGCACCACGACAGCGATCGAGAGCCGACCGGCGCACCACACCATGAACATCACGTCCTCG
>JAWOGV010000099.1:0-3536 GCA_046496605.1 Acidimicrobiia bacterium
CCAGCATCGAGCCAACGGACAGGTCGATGTTGCGGGTCACGATGACCAGCACCATGCCGGTCGCCATGATCGCAACGACCGACGTCTGGACGGTCAGGTTCCAGAGGTTCCGCGCCGTGAGGAACGTTCCACCGGACAGGATGTTGACCACGACCCAGATGATGATCAGGGCTGCGAACATCCCGAGGAGACGGGTGTCGACCTCGGCCGCTCTCAGGAGTCCGCGCAGTCCGCCGGAGCGGTCAGTCCCCGACGGGGCACCTGGCTGGATCGGGCCGTCCATGCCGGTATCGATCTCGTGGATGTCAGCCGCGTCCGTCACAAGAACGTACGTTAGATCATTCGGGGGCGTGAGGTGATCCGAACGCGAGAGTCGCGCCCACGAATTCGTGGACGCGACTCCTGCGTATCGAGTTGTCGGTCAGGTCAGTCGCAGGCTGCGACCGTCCCTGCCGCGACTCCCTGACATGCGGCTTCCTTGGTGATCCATCCCGCGTCGATGACGGCGTTCAGGTTCTCCTGCGTGATCGGGTTCGGGGCCAACAGGATGGAGTTCATCATGTTGCCTTCCGGTGTCTCGAAAACGATTGAGCCCTCGATGTCGGTCATCGCCGTACCGGAGGCAAGCGCGATTGCGGCCTCACCGGCTGCGGTGCCGAGGAGGCGAGCGTCCTTCCACACCGAGACAGCCTGGGTTCCAAGGGCAACACGGTTGAGGGCTGGCCCGTCACCGTCCTGTCCCGAGACCGGAACCTGTCCGTCGAGGCCCTGCGCCGCGAGTGCGGCGATCACGCCACCGGCCATGCCGTCGTTCGATGCGACGACCGCGTCGACATCGTTGTCGTTCTGGGTCAGGAACTGCTCCATGTTGGTCTGCGCGACTTCCGGCGCCCAGTTGTCCGTGTAGGACTCGCCGACGATGACGATGTCACCGGCGTCGATTGCCGCCTGGAGGATCTCCTGCTGTCCACCACGCAGGAAGTCTGCATTGGCGTCGGCAGCGTTGCCCTTGATCATCACGTAGTTGCCAGCAGGTACGAGCTCGAGGATGGCCCTCGCCTGCATCCTGCCGACCTCGACGTTGTCGAAGGTGATGTAGAACGCACCCTCGTCCTCGATGAGCCTGTCGTACGCGATGACAGGTATACCCGCGTCGAGCGCGGCCTCGACGGCGGGCTTGATGGCCGTGCCGTCCTGGGCGAGGATGATCAAGGCATCAGCGCCCTGGGAGATCAGGTTCTCCACGTCGGTGAGCTGCTGTGCTTCCGACGAACCAGCGTCCGTCGAGATGTAGGTTCCGCCGCCAGCCTCGATGGCAGCCTTGATCGCCGGTTCATCCCACAGCGCCCAGCGCTCTTCGTTGTAGTTGTTCCACGAAACGCCGATGATGAGTTCGTCATCACCGTTGCCGCCGTCACCGGCAGTGGTCGTCGTGTCGCCCGAATCGTCGCTACATGCAGCGACGATCATGGCGAATGCAGCCAGGAGCACAAACAGTTTTGTGCTTCGCTTCATTTCGTCCTCCGATTGTCTATTAGGACCGCTGAGCGCGGTCCAGGAGCAGGTGGGTGGAAACCCCCCCGCTTCACCTCTCCATGGTACGCCTGACGCGGATGCCACGCCACTCCATCAAGGAATGCTTGCGACGAGGATCGCTATCGTTTCGCGAGATCAGGAGGCATCAGATCATCCCCTTCCGGCCATCCGGGAACGCGCTGCGGGTCTCCGTCGTCGCCCTGGCCGTCGCCATCGGATTGGTGGCATGCACGGAGGCGGGACCGGCGTGCACCCCTGGACCCGAGCGTCCCGAATGGTCGACCGCACGCCAATGGAACGAGGCGCTCCTCGAGGGCATTCGACGCGACCTCCCCGCACCGACCGTGCACGCAAGGAACCTCTACCACGTCTCGGCCGCGATGTGGGATGCGTGGGCCGCGTACGACCCCGAGGCCCAGGGGGTCTTCTTCACGGAGAAGGTCGATGCGGAGGAGGCCGAGGCCGCAAGGGCCGAGGCGATCAGCTACGCCGCATACCGCGTGCTCGAGGCGCGGTACCTCGACTCGATCGGGGCAACCGAGACGATCCCTGAGCTCGATGCCCTGATGAACTCGCTGTGCCTCGACATCGATGTGACACTGACCGAGGGAGATTCCCCCGCGGCGGTCGGGAACCGGATCGCCGAGACGATCCTCGCCATCGGGAGGGAGGATGGATCGAACGAAGCGGAGGGCTATGCCTCGCCGTCATACGAACCGGTGAATCCCCCCCTCACGGTGAGGGTGTCTGGGACCGAGATGGTGGATCCGAATCGCTGGCAACCCCTGCGGATCGAAGGAATGACGTCCCAGAACGGCATCGTGCTGGCCGACGGCGTCCAGGAATCCATCGACCCACATTGGGGCCATGTCGTGAGCTTCGCGCTTCCCGAAGCCGGCGAGTCCGGAGTGCCGATCGATCCGGGACCGCCACCCGCCCTGGGCGATCCGGCCTCGGATCGGGAGTTCAAGGAGTCGGCTCTCGATGTCATCCGGTACAGCAGCGTGCTCGACGCTGACGCCGACGAGATGATCGATGCGTCGCCTGCGTCGATCGGTGCGAACCCGGTCGGCACCAACGACGGCACCGGTCATCCGCTGAACCCGGTCACGGGCGAGCCGTACGAACCCTATGTCATCGCGCATGGTGACTTCGGCCGGGTGGTGGCCGAGTACTGGGCGGATGGCCCGAGATCGGAGACACCGCCCGGCCATTGGAACAAGCTCGCCAACGATGTCTCGGACACGTTGGGGGACGACCTGCGGATCGCGGGCGAGGGTGATCCGGTCGATCGCCTGGAGTGGGACGTCAAGCTGTACCTCGCACTGAACGGAGCCAACCATGACGCAGCGATCGCGGCATGGGGCCTCAAGGGGTACTACGACTCCGCGCGACCCATCTCGATGATCCGGTGGATGGGCGGCCTCGGGCAGTCAAGCGATCCCGACGGACCGGCCTACCACCCCGACGGCCTGCCACTCGCGAACGGCATCGTCGAAGTCGTGACCGCGCAGACCACGACCGCAGGCGGACGTCATGAACACCTCGCAGGGCACGAGGGAGAGGTCGCGGTCTTCGCGTATCGAGGGGGACCAGAGGACCGCGAGGCGGAGATCGGCGGTGTCGGCTGGATCCTCGCCGTCGATTGGGTTCCCTACCAGGCGCCGACGTTCGTGACACCCTCGTTCCCCGGATACGTGTCGGGGCACAGCACGTTCAGTCGCGCCTCGGCCGAGGTCCTCACGGCGATCACCGGTGACGCCTACTTCCCCGGGGGCATGGGAATGCAAGTGTACGAGCCCGAGGGACTCGACTTCGAACAGGGGCCCGATGACGCCGTCGGGCTCCAGTGGGCGACCTATCGGGATGCGTCGGATCAGGCGGGCATCTCCCGCATCTATGGAGGCATCCACGTGCGCGCCGATGACTTCGAGGGTCGGCGCCTGGGCGAACGGATCGGTCGCGACGCGTGGGAGAAGGCACTGGAGTACTTCGATCCC
>JAWOGV010000175.1:0-9764 GCA_046496605.1 Acidimicrobiia bacterium
GGAAGGCCGCGTAGTCGCACTCGCGAACCGCTTCGTCCAACCACCCTCGCGCCTCGGCGCTGAGCAGCAGGGTCGCGCAGTGTGCCCTCGAGGGAGAATCCGATGGTGCGTGCGATCCCCTCGGACCTCGCGTTCCCGACGGCGATACGGAGCTGCACCTTGTGGAGCCGCATCTCCTCGAAACCGATCTGCACGGCGCGCGTCGTCGCTTCGGCGCCATAGCCCTTCCCTGTCTCGTCGGAGCGGATCCAGTAACCGACTTCACCGATCGAGTTCTGGGCCGACGTCGTCCAAATCGACACATTCCCGATGTGCGTGTCTGGATCGTCGATCGTCCTGATCGTGAAGTCGAACGCGCGCCGTTCGACCCAGGCGGCGACCGATTCCCTCACGAGGCGCTGCGAGACGCCGCGGTCGTATCCGTCGACCCATGGGAGCCATGGTTGGAGTTCAGCAAGCGACACGCTGATCGCGTCGTGGAGCGGCCCGACATCACGTCTACGAAAGGGTCGCAGCATCAGACGCCGCGTATACCTCGGTTGGCTGTGCACGGCGATGTTGGGCATCGGCACCAGCCTATCCGGATAAGCTCGCCGAATGGATCCATGGACAAGGCTTCGATCCCTCCCGCCCGTCGTGGATCCCCCGGGCGCCGAGTACGCCGTCCTCGTGCCGATCTACGAGGATCCGATGGGCGAAGTCAGGGTGATCCTGACGAAGCGTCCCGAACACATGTCGAATCACCCAGGTGACGTCGTGTTCCCCGGAGGTCACCGTGAGGACGGCGAGGAGCCGATCAGCACGGCCATGCGGGAGGCATGGGAGGAAATCGGCCTCCCCCCGGGGAACATCCTCGAGGTGCTCGGCGGGCTGACACCGGTGACGACGCGGGATCGATCACGGCCCATCGTCCCTGTCGTCGTCAGGATCGAGAGGCCCGGCGAGCTCGTGCCGGATGAGAAGGAGGTCGAGGCGATCATCGAGCCGACGCTCGAGTTCCTGCTGACCGAGACCAACTGGATCCAGCGTGACTGGTTCGGGCACGCCTTGTGGTTCTGCGAGTTCGATGAGGGCATCCTCTGGGGTGCGACGGCGTTCATGATGAGGGAGCTCGTCGGCTTCCTCCGTGGCGAAGGAATGTCTGAACCACGATGAGCGGGTCGATTCAACGAGCATCCGACGTCCGCAGGGAGGCCAAGACGTGACCGACCACATGACGCCGGACGAGTTCCGGGTGTATGGGTACCAGCTCATCGACTGGCTCGCGGAGTACCGCGAACGGATCGAGGATCACCCCATCCTGGCCTCCGTCGAACCGGGCGACATCTCCTCGATGCTCCCCGAACGTGCGCCTGAGCAGGCCGAGCCGTTCGATGCCCTGATCCGCGACCTCGACCGGGTCGTGATGCCCGGCGTGACGCATTGGCAATCCCCGAACTGGTTCGCATACTTTCCTGCGAACACCTCTCCTCCATCGGTCCTCGCTGAGCTGGTGTCTGCAGGGCTCGGTTTGCAGGGGATGCTGTGGTCCACGTCGCCGGTGATGACCGAGCTCGAGAGCCGGGTCCTCGACTGGCTCGTCGAGCTCATGGGCCTGCCGTCGTCGTGGAAGTCGACCGGTACGGGCGGCGGCGTCATCCAGATGAGCGCTTCGGATGCCACGCACACAGCGCTCGTCGTGGCACGCCACCGTCGAAGGGCCGATGGCCACGCCGAGGACATGGTGGTCTACGCATCGTCAGAGGCCCATTCATCGATCGAGAAGGGCTGCACGGTCGCCGGTGTCGGGCACTGCAGGAAGGTCGCCGTCGATGCGACGTTCGCGATGGACCCACGGGCCCTTCGTGAAGTGGTCGAAGCGGACCGGGAGGCGGGCCTCATCCCGATCGCGGTGGTGTCGGCCATCGGGACGACTGCCACGACCGCCGTGGATCCGCTCGTCGCGATCAGTGACGTCGCCTCGAAGAACGGGATGTGGCACCACGTCGACGCGGCATACGCAGGCACGGCGATGCTGTGCAGCGAATTCCGGGTGCACCAGCCCGATCTCGAGCGCGTCGACAGCTACACGTTCAACCCCCACAAGTGGATGATGGTGAACTTCGACTGCAACGTCCTGTGGGTCGCCGATCGTCAGCCGCTCATCGACACGCTCAGTGTGCTCCCTCCGTACCTGAGGAACACGGCGACCGAGGACGGGGCTGTCATCGACTATCGCGACTGGCATGTGCCGCTCGGAAGGCGGTTCCGCGCACTCAAGCTGTGGTGGGTGATCCGCGCGTACGGTGCGGAGGGCCTCCGGTCGTTGGTCCGCACCCACGTGGGCCTCGCTGACGATCTGGCCGTGCGCATCGAGAGCGATGACCGATTCGCGCTGTTCGCCCCACATCCGTTCGGCCTCGTGTGTTTCACGCATGTCGACGGGAACGAAGCGACGCGTGGGCTCGCCTCCGCGTTGAACGCGACGGGGAAGGTCGCCATCACCGCGTCCGAGATCGGCGGAACGGCGTTCATCCGGGTGGTCATCGGCCAGACGTTCACGGAGCAACGCCACGTGGACGCGCTGTGGGAGCTCATCGACGCGCTCGCCTGAGCGTGGTCAGCCGGGTGATCGGTACCAGTCGACGGTTGCCGCGACGGCGGTGTCGTGCGGTGTCGTTGCGAAGGGACCGAAGGAGGCCTGGAAGGCGGCGTCGTCGGCGACCCACGGCTGCGTCCATTGGTGGATGATCGGCAGCGTGTCACGGGAGATGCGATGGAACGGTGCGGCCACGCGCAGCATCGTGGTGGACACCACCTTGGCCCTGCGCGGTGCATCGAGGCAGGCGTTCACCCGGTCGATGAAGGTCCTCCCGGTGACGGGGGCACCGTGGGGGAGGATCCATGAGCGGCCCTCGGCGATGTCGGAGGTCCCGAGGGTGACATAGGCACGGGCGATGTCGGGTAGGTACGCGGCCGAGTGCGGCGTGTCGAGCGATCCCAACCATCGCAGCGGTCCGCTTCGCGCGACGGGTGCGACGGCAAGCGTCGTGATCGCCGAATTGTCCGATCGCGGTCCGAAGTAGTCCGATGCCTGCCCGATTGCCACCCGGAGGTCGCCGCGCCGGTGTGCGGCGATCAGCATGTCGAACATCGCAGCGCGGGTCTCGCCCTTGGCGTCGGTCGCCCTGCGTGGTACGTCCTCGGTGATCACGTCGTGGCCAGGGCCGTACATGTAGAGGTTGTCGACCATCACGAGCCTTGCGCCCGAGGCGATGCACGACGAGACGACGGACTCGAGCATCGACGGGAAACGCTCGGGCCACCGGTGGTACGGGGGTTGTGCCGCCATGTACACGACAGCGGCATCCTCCACGGCCGCCGCGAGTGCTTGCGCGTCCTCTATGTCAGAGCGCAGGGACGCGACTCCATCGGGCACGTCCCCACCCGAACGACTGACGGCCCTCGTGGGAAGGCCCGCTTCATGGAGCGCCCTGGTGATGGCGTGGCCGGCGCCGCCGGAGGCTCCGAGCACGACCTGCATCGTCGCGCCGGGCATGTGTGACTCCTTCATCGCGTGTCTGTGCCCTTGCATCATATGTGAACAGTGTTCGCAATACAATATGTGTTCACAATTTCGACCTGTGTGGGATACTTCGGCATGCAACCGACGCGCAGGGAACGGATTCGCGCCGAGACGTTCGAGCAGATCAAGCGGGCGGCCCTCGAGCAGATTGCCGCCGACGGAGCGCCCGCGCTGTCGCTACGCGCCGTGGCCCGCCACATCGGCATGAGTCCCGCTGGCCTCTACCGGTACTACGACGGGCGGGACGCCTTGATCACCGACTTGCTGACGGATGCCTACAGCGACCTCGCCGATGCCGTGGAGGAAGCGACCCGCCCGGGGACGGGGGATCCACTCGAGCGCCTGGCTACCGGAGTACGGGCGTACCGGCGATGGGCGGTCACGTATCCGAACCGATTCCTCCTCATCTTCGGCACCCCCATACCCGGCTACGCAGCGCCGGAGGATGGGCCCACAGTTGAGGCCAACCAGCGCATCGGTCGAGCGTTCCTCTCCGTTGCGGCGGATGCGATCCGCAATGGCCTGCTCGCCTCATCCTCGGTCCGTGAACCGACACCGGGTGAGGAGGGCTTCGCCGCCTCGCTCCACGACGAGCTGGGGCTCGACGCGTCGATGATCGGCCCCCTCCTCGGCACATGGGCACATTGGCACGGTCTCGTATCCCTCGAGGTCACCCACCAACTCGACTGGATCCACCCCGAGGGAACCGACGCGTTCTTCGATGCCGAGCTCGACCGTATGATCGAAGCGCTCCGGCCGGTATCGCCTCGTGGTGCGTGACCCCGGCTCATCCGTCAGGCGAAGCGTTCGAGCCAGCCCAGGAACTCCCCCCACCAGTGGAGCGCGTTGTCCCTCCGCTCGATCCAGTGCCCCTCGTCGGGGTAGTAGACGAGACGCGCTGGCACCCCTTTGGCGCTGAGGAGGCCGTAGAGGGCCAGGCCCTGGGTGATGACGACCCGGTAGTCCAGCTCGCCGTGGATCACCAGCGTCGGCGTCACCACGTCATGCGTGTGGGCCATGGGCGACCATCGATTCACGGCATCCATGTCCTCCCACGGGGTGCCGCCCATTGCGACGTCCCGACCCTCGGTGTGGTCAGAGGCGTACTGGCCGAGGAGGTCGGTCACCCCCGCGTGGCATATGGCCGCTGCGTAGCGATCCGTGAGCGTCGTGATCCACGTCACCAGATAGCCACCGTACGATCCGCCGGCGATAGCCATGCGATCAGGATCGATGCTCCCGAGTGACAGCATGTGATCGGTCGCGGCCTCGATGTCGATCGCGGGTCGTTCTCCCCACGTCCCCCGGATGCTGCGGGTGAAGGCATCGCCGAACGACGACGAACCATGGAAGTTGACCGAGATCACGACGTATCCCGCTGCGGCCATGACCTGGGGGTTCCATCGCCAGTGCCAGTTGTCCATGACACCGTTGTGCGGTCCCCCATGGACATTGTGCAGAAGCGGCCACATGGCGGCTTCGTGGAAGTCGGGGGGCTCCACGACGAACGCCTGGATCTGGGCCCCGTCTGCCCCCTCGAAGGTCACCTCCTCCGCAGGGCGGAGGGCCAGCTCGGCGAGCACTGCATCGTTGAACGTCGAGACGATCGCCGTCGTCCCGCCGCAGGTGACGGCGACCTCCGCCGGAGCCGCCATCGACTCGTGACGGTGCCAGTAGCAGTCGAGGCCGACTCTCGGGCCATGGTTGGAACCCGTCGAGGTCTGGGGCATTGGGGAGCCCCCGTCGATCGCGAGTGTGAAGATGCGCACGCGACCCTCGTCCTCGGCATGGAAGACGAGGGCGTCATCATCGATGAACTCCCATCCGCCAGCCGAGCGGTCCCATGCCGCGGTCAGGACTTCTTCTGCACCCGTGGGGAGGTGGTGGGACACGAGGCGTACGAGGTCTGCGTAGTACGCGTGTTCGTATTGGACGCCGTATACGAGGGTGGATCCGTCCGGCGACACCCTCGGGCGATACTGTTGCACCGAGTCGCCGGTCGGTAGGCGCTCGATGTCCCCGCCCATGGTCGGAACCCGGTGCAGTGAGAACTGCATGTGCGCCCAGGGGTCGGGGTAGTCGTCGAGGGTGAAGATGACCCATTGCCCGTCGGGGGTGACGGTGATGGACTCACCGACGTCCTCGAGTGCCATCAGCCTGTCGAGGCCGGGGGTGAGGTGATGGGCGGACTCGTCGTCGAGGTCGATGCGGAAGAGATGGTCGATCCGCCCGTCGACGAGCCACTTCTTCCAATGCCGGAACACGCGGTCCTCGGTGACGATCGGACGGGTGGCATCCTTGCGTGCCTCCTGCTCTTCCCTGGTGTCTTCGACGCTCGAGTGGCCACGGAGGAGGGGAGCGGACACGATGAGTGCATCGCGGTTCGGGACCCACGTCACGGAGCTCGCTCCGAGGGGCAGGTCGCTCACCTTGAAGGCCTCGCCACCGGCGAGGCTCATCACATACACCTGGGCAGGCTCGTCACCGATCGATCCGAGGAACGCGATGCGGGTTCCGTCCGACGACGGAGCCGGTGACTCCGATGAACGATCATCCGATGTCAGTCGTACGGTCGTGCCCTTTCTGTCGATCGAGTAGATGGTCGAGTGGGCCTTCCCGTCCTCGCGGTACGCGACCACCGGCACGACGACGTTGGTCGTCCCCGGAACGTGCTCGGGTTGCCCCACCCGGTGCAATGACCACAGATCCTCGGCGGTGATCGGCCTTCCCATGACTCTCCTTGCTCGATCGTCCAAGGATTGCAGACCGTGGCGCCCTGTGCTCCCGAAGCCGGATCCGCGCCGCGCCGGCGGCCCGGCTCCCCCATGCACCGATCTGGTCGCCGCCTACGAGGCGCTGACCGGTGGGACTCCACCGAGCTCGGCTTGTTCATGAGCACGCTCACCCGCTCGAAGCAGGCCCAGCACGAGGCCTTCGGCAACGGCCGTCCACGAGGCGTCGATGATGTTCTGGTGGACCCCGACACAGCCCCACGCCGACTCGACGTCCGAGTGTGAGGTGAGGACCCTGACCCGTGCGCTTGTTCCATCGGAGCTGTCGAGGTCCCTGACGCGATAGTCGGTGAGCTTGATGGTATCTACGACGGGGTATCGGTCCCGCAGCGCAGCCCGGAGGGCGCGGTCGAGTGCGGAGACAGGGCCGTCGCCCTCACGAGTCGACACGACCCGTTCGTCGCCGACACGGACCTTGACGGTGGCCTCTGCAGTCACCTCACCGTTGCGGTGCTCGACGAACACCCGGTACGACTCGAGGTCGAAGAAGTCCTGCTCCCAGCCCATGACGCGGCGCGTGATCAACTCGAAGGAACCGTCCGCGGCTTCGAAGAGATACCCCCCGTGCTCTTTCACCTTGACCTCGTCGACCACCGCTTGTGCCTGTTCCGGGGTGAGTTCGAGGCCGGACGCCCTCGCCTTGGCGAGGATGGTGGAGCGGCCCGCGAGCTCCGATACCACCATGCGAGTCGAGTTTCCGACCGTTGCGGGATCCAGGTGCTCGTACGCGTCGGGTCGGCGTGCAAGCGCACTCGTGTGGAGTCCCGCCTTGTGCGTGAAGGCAGATGAACCGACATACGGAAGATGGGGATCGAGGCTCAGGTTGATCACGTCCGCAACGTGGTGGGACACCGTCGTGAGCCGTGAGATGCGGTCAGCGGGGATCGTCTCGATCCCCATCTTCACGGAGAGGTTCGGGATCACCGAGCACAGGTCGGCGTTCCCCGTGCGCTCTCCGTACCCGTTCACGCATCCCTGCACCTGGTGGACTCCCGCCCGAACGGCGACCAGGGAGTTCCCGACGGCGAGGCCTGAATCGTTGTGGAAATGGCATCCGTACGTCGCCTCGGGGATGGACTCGGTGACCTCACCGATGATGCGCTCGACCTCGTGGCCGAGGAAGCCACCATTCGTGTCGCACATGACGAGCCTCGTCGCCCCCGCATCGTGCGCTGCCCTCAGTGCCGCCACGGCGAAGTCGGGATTCGATCGATAGCCGTCGAAGAAGTGCTCGGCGTCGAAGAAGACCTCCCGATCGTGGTCGCGGAAGAAGGCGATGGTGTCGGCGATCATCGCGATCGCCTCGCGGTGGTCCGTTCGCAGGGCATGCTCCACGTGGTAGTCCCACGTCTTCCCGACGATGCACACCGTGGACGTCCCTGCCTCGAGGAGCGCGACGACCTGGTCGTCCTCGCCCGGCCGGACGCCGCTGCGCCTCGTCGATCCGAAGGCGACGAGCTCGGCCGTGGCGAGCGTGAGCTCCGAACGGGCCCGCTTGAAGAACTCGTCGTCCTTCGGGTTTGCGCCCGGCCAGCCGCCCTCGATGTACGCGACACCGAGATCGTCGAGCAGGCCGCAGATGGTGAGCTTGTCCCCGACGGTCAGGGAGATGCCCTCCTGCTGCGTCCCGTCGCGCAGGGTGGTGTCGTAGATCTCGACACGGCTTGTCATGGAGCGCCCTTTCAAACAAAGAACCCTCCGGGAGCGGAGGGTTCGCCAGCGCACACGTCACAGAGACGTGTGCGCCCTACGTAATGATGATGACGGTTGTCGTGATGGTGTTCATCGGTCCGGCGAGTATGCACCGGTCCGGTCGTCCCGTCAATTCGAGGCACGGTCGGCGGACGAGTGGCCCTACGATCGCACCATGGCCGGTCCCCGATCCCAGGTAGGAACGCTGCGCGAGAAGCCGCTGCATGCGGACCTCAAGCGGTGGTGTGCGCGACCAGGAGACCGCTTCGAGGTTGCGGTCGACGGGTTCGTGGTCGATGTCGTCCGCGACGATCTCCTGATCGAGGTGCAGACGAGGGGTTTCTCGTCGATGAAGCGCAAACTGACCACGTTGTTGACGGCCGGTTACCGCATCCGGATCGTGCATCCGATCTCGCTCGACACGACGATCATCAAGGTCGATGACGCGGGACAGGTCCTGGGCCGACGCCGCTCCCCGCGCCATGGCCACCCAACCGATCTCTTCTCCGAGCTCGTCAGCTTCCCGTCCCTGATCGAACACCCCGGTCTCGAGATCGAGCTCGTCATGGTGCGGGACGAGGAGCTCAGGACGCACGATCCGTCGAAGGCATGGCGTCGTCGGGGATGGGTGATCGACGAGCGTCGGCTGATCGAGGTCGTCGATTCGATGCTCATCGGCGGCATCGAGGATCTGTGCGATCTTCTCCCCACATCGCTGCCCCCGACCTTCACGACAGCGGATCTGGCCGCGGCCCTTGGACGCCCGCGCCGGATCGCGCAGCAGATGGCATACTGCCTCCGAGACGCCGGTGGCATCCGCCAGGTGGGGAAACGAGGCAACGCCATGGAGTACGAGCGCCGATGGACGTAATGATTCCGGGCGCCAGACCCCGCATCTTCTCCGGGGTGCAACCCACGGGGAACATCCACCTCGGGAACTACCTCGGTGCGTTCCGCAACTGGGTGCGGCTCCAGGACGACCACGACGCGATCTACTGCATCGTCGACCTCCACGCGATGACGGTGGAGTACGACCCTGCGGCCCTCGAGACAGCGAGGATCGAGACCGCAAAGGTGCTCCTCGCCCTCGGCGTCGACCCCGGCCGCTCGCTGCTGTACACCCAGAGCCAGGTGATGGAGCACTCCGAGCTGGCATGGATCCTCGGCACAATGGCCCCGATGGGCGTGCTCAACCGCATGACACAGTTCAAGGACAAGACCGACAAGGGCTTCGCGGCCAATCTCGGCCTCTATTCGTATCCGGTCCTGATGGCTGCCGACATCCTGCTCTACCGGGCACACCTCGTGCCGATCGGAGACGACCAACGTCAGCACCTCGAGATGACGCGGGATCTCGCGGAGCGCTTCAATAATCGCTTCGGTGACACGTTCCCCATCCCCGAGCCCTACATACCGGAGAGGGCCGCCAGGGTCATGTCCCTGACGGACCCAACATCCAAGATGTCGAAGTCGGACCCCCAGGAGAAGTCCCGCATCTCGATCCTCGACGGGCCTGACGTCATCAGGAAGCGGATCCGGTCGGCAGTCACGGACAGCGACCCCGAGGTCCGGTACGACACGGTGGCGAAGCCGGGGATATCGAACCTGCTCGACATCATGGCGAGCTGCACGGGCCGTGCCATCGACGACCTCGTGTCCGAGTTCTCCGATGCCGGCTACGGGGCGTTCAAGGATGCGGTGGCCGACGCCGTGAT
>JAWOGV010000234.1:0-4487 GCA_046496605.1 Acidimicrobiia bacterium
TACGTGCGTTCCGAAGCCATCGAGGATGCCATCCAATCGGTCGTGCCTGCCGCCATTGACGAGGCAGGGCTGGATCCGGTGACGGTGCCGAGCGTCTCGGCGGTTCGGGACGAATCAGAGGACGGCACGGTCGAGATCGATGTCGTGGTCACGCTGTGGCCGGTCCTCGAGTCCCTGCCGGACTTCGGGAGGTTCGAGATCGAGGTGGATCGTCCCGACGTGACCGACGCCGAGGTGAACGAGCAGCTCGATGCACTCCGAAACCAGTACGCGGAGCTGGCGGACCACGACGGAGCGATCGGTGAAGGGGACTTCGCCATGATCGACATCGTCGTGACGCAGGACGGTGCAGCCGTCGATTCCGCCGGAGCGAGGGACCTCATGTACGAGGTCGGAACCGCCTCGTTCATCGAGGGGCTCGACGAGATGCTCATCGACAGCGAGGTCGGATCAACGGTGACCGGCGAGGCGACACTTCCCGCGGGGTATTCGGACAAGGGTGGCGAGGAGGTCACCCTCACGGTGACGATCAAGGAAGCCAAGACCAAGGTCCTTCCCGAGCTCACCGACGACATGGTCCAGGAGGCCACCGACTTCGAGACGGTGGATGAACTCACCGACGCGATCCGGATCAACATGCTCGCGTACAAGGTGCACACGCAGCGCTCCGTGCTCCAGGACAAAGCTGTCCAGTACGCGCTCAACGAGGTCGACTTCGACGTTCCCGAGGCACTGATCGCGGCCGAGGTCGAAGCCCGTGTCCACAACCTGGTGCATCGGCTCGAGAAGGACGACATCGCGATCCGGGACTACCTCCGTATCACGGGCCAGGACGAGGCGTCGTTCGTCGCAGGGCTCAGGGATCAGGCAGATCATGCACTCTCGACCAGAATCCTGCTCGAGTCGATCTCGGCGGTGGAGAACTGGGTGGTCACGGACGACGACCTCGTCGCGTACGTCGAGGGCCTCCTGCAGGGCCAGCCGGGGGATCCGGACGAGCTCATCGAAGCGTGGAGGGGGAGTGGTCAGATTGAGTCCCTGACCAGTGATATCCTCCGCGAGCGGGCCCTCACCAGCCTCGTCGATGCGGCCATCCCCGTCGATTCGGATGGGAATCCCGTCGACCTGACCCCGGTGCAGGTCCCTGATCGGAACAACGCGGAAGAATCTGATACCGAAGCGGTTGCAGATGGATCCGAGGAGGCGCTCATCGAGGACGGCGCCTCCGACGACAAATCGGAGGAAGAATGAGCTACCTGGTCCCAACCGTCATCGAGAACACGCCTCGTGGCGAGCGTGCCTTCGACATCTACAGCAGGCTGCTCAAGGACCGCATCATCTTCCTCGGCACGCCGATCGACGATGGTGTCGCCAACATCATCATGGCCCAACTCCTGCACCTCGAGGGTGAGGATCCCGACAAGGACATCAACCTCTACATCAACTCACCGGGTGGCTCCACCTATGCGTTGATGGCCATCTACGACACCATGCAGTTCATCAAGCCGGCCGTTGCCACGTACTGCATGGGCCTTGCTGCCTCGGCCGCTGCCGTGCTGCTCGCCGCAGGTGCTCCGGGGAAGCGCTACGGGCTCGCGCACAGTCGCATCATGATCCATCAGCCCCACGTCTCGGGTCTCGGGGGACAGGCCTCGGACATCGAGATCCACGCGCGTGAGATCCTCAAGACGCGCGAGGACATCAACGAGATCCTCGCCCTCCACACGAAGAAGCCTCTCGAGACGGTCCAGTACGACACCGAGCGCGATTATTGGCTCGGTCCCGAGGAGGCGATCGAGTACGGTGTCCTCGACTCGATTCTCACCGGAAGGCAACTCGAGGCCGTCTCGAACTAGGAGTTCTCCGTGGCAAAGTACGAAGGATCCGAACTGCTGAAGTGCAGCTTCTGCGGCAAGTCCCAGAAGCAGGTCAAGAAGCTGATCGCGGGTCCCGGTGTGTACATCTGCGACGAGTGCATCGAGCTGTGCAACGAGATCATCGAGGAGGAGCTGTCGGGCACCGAGGAGATCTCGTTCTCCGAACTGCCGAAGCCCCACGAGATCTACGACTTCCTCGAGGAGTACGTCGTCGGGCAGTCACAGGCGAAGAAGGTCCTGTCGGTCGCCGTGTACAACCACTACAAGCGTGTACGGGCAGGCCAGCGCTCGACGGACGAGGAAGTCGAACTCCAGAAGTCCAACATCCTGATGATCGGCCCCACGGGCTCGGGCAAGACGCTCATGGCCCAGACACTCGCGCGGCTCCTCAACGTGCCGTTCGCGATCGCCGATGCCACTGCGCTCACCGAGGCCGGGTATGTCGGTGAGGACGTGGAGAACATCCTGCTCAAGATCATCCAGGCAGCCGACTTCGACACGAAGCGAGCCGAGCAGGGAATCATCTACATCGATGAGATCGACAAGATTGCACGAAAGGCTGAGAACCCCTCGATCACGCGTGACGTCTCGGGGGAGGGTGTCCAGCAGGCGCTCCTGAAGATCCTCGAGGGCTCCGTTGCATCCGTCCCGCCGCAGGGTGGCCGCAAGCACCCCCACCAGGAGCTGATCCAGGTGGACACCACCAACATGCTCTTCATATGCGGCGGCGCATTCGCCGGACTCGAGAACGTCATCAGCAGGCGGATCGGGGGCAAGAGCGTCGGATTCGGCGCCGACGTCAAGACCCGCAATGACCCCAAGGCCTCGGCCGAGGTGATGGAACACGTCATGCCGGAGGACCTGATCAGCTACGGGCTCATCCCCGAATTCATCGGGAGGCTCCCCGTGATGACGACGGTTGCCGATCTCGACAAGGAATCGCTCGTTCGCGTGCTGACCGAGCCGAAGAACGCGATCGTCAAGCAGTACGCCAGGTTCTTCGAGATGGACGGCGTGGAACTCCTGTTCACCGAGGATGCGCTCGATGCCATCGCCGAACAGGCCCTCAAGCGTGGAACCGGCGCTCGCGGCCTCCGTGCCATCATGGAAGAGGTCCTGCTCGACACCATGTACGAGCTTCCGTCCCGTACCGATGTAGCCAGGGTCGTGATCGACGGAACCGTCGTGCGCGAACGCGTGAACCCGACGCTCGTCCCCATCCAGGACATCGTCTCGTCCCCGCTCCCCGAAGAGCGCACCGCCTGATCGTGGCCGCTGTGCGGCACGTGCAGGGATATGACCGTGGGTAGCGCATGGCCGAGGACGGCCAAGGTCGCGTTCGTCGGATCGCACGGCATCCGCAAGACCACGGCGGTCCACGCATTCGCGAACACCATGCAACGTGCCGGACGATCGGTTGAGCATGGCCGCGAAGTCGTCCGTGACAACCCGCTCGGCATCAACGAGGGAGCGACAGGCGAGGCGCAGCTGTGGGTGCTCACGTCCCAGATCCGCCAAGAGCTCACCCTGAGCAGGCGATCCGAGGTCCTCGTCCTCGATCGTGGCGTGATGGACAACTTCGCCTATTACCTGCGGGCGTGCGGGGGAGAGGACCCCTTCTCGGTCGAGCCGCTCGTGCGCGCGTGGTCAGCCACCTACGACATGGTCGTGAGGCTCCTCCCTGACATCGATCTGAGGGACGACGGCGTCCGGTCGACATCCGATGAGTTCCGCTCCGACATCGAGGACATCCTCGACGACCGCCTCGAGGGACTCGTCGATGGCCGGAGCCTCGTGCTCGAGAACGCCTCGGGCATTGACGATCGATACGACTGGTGGCCACTCGCCGAACGCCTCGCCGCGCTCGTTGGGGAACCCCTCTTCGCGCCGGGAGTTCCCCGTCGCCGACCTCGTCCCGTCCCCAAACCGCCCCAGGGCGCCCCACAACTCGAAATGGGGATCTGAGACACCCGTTCCCCGGGATTAGGATCACCCAATGACACCGCCGACGACACCGCCGACGACACCGCCGACGCCTCCACGTCCACCGCGCGCGGGAACCGAACGCGAAACCCTGACCGCCTACCTCGACTACTACAGAGCGGTGATGCTCGACAAGGCGGGAGGCCTGACCGGGGGGCAGCTGAGCACCCGCCTCGAACCATCGACCCTGACGCTGGGTGGGCTCATCCACCATCTCGCCGTTGTCGAGGACTGGTGGTTCAACGAGGCGTTCGCAGGGAACGATCCGGCCGAGCCCTGGGCCTCTGCTCCCTGGGAGGAGGATCCGGACTGGGAGTTCACCATCGCTCCGGATCTCGAGCCGGAACTGATCATGACGCGCTATCAGGACGCGATCTCAGTCTCGCGTTCGATCGAGGCTGCTGCCGATTCGCTTGACGTCCTGTCGGTGAAGGACCGAAAGGGTGAACACTGGTCGCTCCGGTGGATCCTCATCCACATGATCGAGGAAACGGCACGTCATGCCGGTCATGCCGACCTCATCAGGGAATCGATCGACGGCGAGGTTGCTGACTTCCGCGACACGCACACGGCGACGACGTGAGTCCACCCTGCCCACGCAGATGGAGGCCCGGACCAGCTCGACCG
>JAWOGV010000342.1:0-6517 GCA_046496605.1 Acidimicrobiia bacterium
GCCCTCCCGGACGCCGAGCTCCTCGCTGCCATCTCCGAACCGAGCCCCTCACGGCTCTTCCAGGTCGAGGCCGCCCTGAGGAGGGGCATCCCACCCGACGAGGTCTCCGCCGCCACGCACTTCGACCCCTGGTTCGTCGACCAGATACTTCAGATCACCGAGATGCGTCGCGACCTCGAGTCCCACGATCCGAACCCCGACCTCCTGCGCATGGCCAAGCGGATGGGCTTCTCCGACGGACAGATCGCCTATCTGTGGAGGGTCGACCCAGGGACCGTACGAGCGATGAGGTCGTCAAGCGGCCTCGAGGTGACATTCAAGACCGTCGACACCTGTGCAGCCGAGTTCGAAGCCCGCACGCCGTACTTCTACAGCACGTTCGAGGACGAGTCCGAGGCATCCGCCCCGGGGTCGAGGACGGTGATGGTCCTCGGGTCCGGTCCCAACAGGATCGGCCAGGGCATCGAGTTCGACTACTGCTGTGTCCACGCGGCGTTCGCCCTCGCCGATGCGGGCTACGAGTCCGTCATGGTGAACTGCAACCCCGAGACCGTCTCGACGGACTACGACACATCGACGAGGCTGTACTTCGAGCCCCTGACCACGGAGGACGTCCTGGCGATCGTGGACCAGGAGCGTCCGATCGCGGTCATCGTCCAACTGGGTGGCCAGACCCCGCTCGGACTCGCCCACGATCTCGAGGCTGCGGGCGTCCACATCGCAGGCACCCCGCCTGACGCCATCGACATGGCGGAGGATCGTGAGAGGTTCTCCGCGCTGTGCGCCGAGCTCGGGATACGCCAGCCACCCCATGGAACGGCGACATCGGTCGCAGAAGCGCTCGACGTCATCGACGACATCGGGCTTCCCGCCCTCGTGCGGCCGTCGTACGTGCTCGGGGGGCGTGCCATGCGAATCATCTACTCGGTCGAGGACCTGTCCCGGTACCTCGTCGAGCTCTACGACGCGCTCCCCGGTGGCGAGGTGGACCTGAGCGACGCGCCACTGCTCATCGACCGGTTCCTCGAGTCCGCGACCGAGGTCGATGTCGACGCCGTGTACGACGGCACGGACATCTACATCGGGGGGATCATGGAGCACGTCGAGGAGGCAGGCGTGCACTCCGGGGACTCGGCGTGCGTGGTTCCACCACCGACCCTGTCGGAGGCGGTCATCGAGATCGTCCGCGACGAAACCCGACGGCTCGCCGAGGGCCTCGGAGTGCGGGGGTTGATCAACATCCAGTTCGCGGTACGGGGCTCGGACGTGTTCGTCCTCGAAGCCAACCCTCGCGCATCGAGGACGGTGCCGTTCATCTCGAAGGCGACCGGGGTACCACTCGCGAAGGTCGCCACGAGGGTGATGATGGGGGAGTCCCTCGCCCAGCTCCGTTCACTCGGCGTCGTGCCGATGGACACACCCGTCCTCCCCTACACCGCGGTCAAGGAGGCCGTCCTGCCGTGGAAGCGATTCCCGAACGAGGACACCCTGCTCGGACCCGAGATGCGCGCGACGGGTGAGGTGATGGGAGTGGGTCCCGACGCCTCCGTCGCCTACTCGAAGGCACTCAAGGCAGCGGGCCACTCCGTACCGCTCGACGGGAGCGTGTTCATCTCCCTCGCGGACAGGGACAAGTCGCTCGGGGTCGCGATCGCGCGCGTCCTGACGGACGCCGGCTTCCGACTGTTCGCCACGCACGGTACCGCAGGGCACCTGGCGCGTCACGGCATCGCCTCGACACACGTCGACAAGGTCGGCGAGGGCCCATACGATCCCGTGCGGCTCATCGAGAACGGCGAAATCGGCCTGATCATCAACACCCCTGCCGGGGGCAAGGCGCGAGGCGATGGCCGACTCATCCGAATGGCCGCGAACCGTCACGCCATCCCATGTGTGACCACTGGGGAAGGCGGAATGGCCGTCGCGTCGAGCATCGCCGCAGCCCTCACGACCGAGTTCTCCGTCGATTCCATCCAGGATCTCCACGCAGCGGCGGGTCTGTCGTGACGAGTGTGGCGGTGACGCTCGCCGGCGAGACACTCGCGACGCCGCTCGTGGCGGCATCGGGCACGGTGGGATCGGTGATCGACTTCGCACGGAGCGTGGACTTCTCGCTCTACGGCGCAGCCGTGACGAAATCCGTCGCCCCCGAACCGTGGCCGGGTCGATCCGCTCCGCGCATCGCACCCATGCAAGACGGCATGCTGAACGGAATCGGCATCCAGAATCCCGGCATCGATGCCTGGTTGGCCGACGTGGCTCCCGGGCTCGACGAGGTTCCCACCCATGTGTGGGCGAGCATCGTGGCGCACGACCCCGACGGGTTCGGTGCCGTTGCCGCGACGATGACCCGATCCTCGATCGCTGCAATCGAGGTCAACCTGTCATGTCCGAACCTCGACGGTGTGCCCTTCGCTCTCGACGCGGCGCCGGCGGCACGCGTGATTGCCAGCGTGCGAGCGACGACATCCAAGCCGATCGGCGCGAAACTCTCGGCGGACGCTCGGTCGGTCACCGAGGTCGCATCTGCGGTGATGGCCGCCGGCGCGGACTGGGTCGTCATGGGGAACACCATCATGGGTGCCGCGATCGACGTCCGGTCCAGGCGGCCCCTCACGAGCGGACTGATATCCGGCTACTCGGGAGCTCCCATCCGACCCGTGATGATGCGGTGCGTGCTCGAGATGAAGCGCGACCTTCCCGACGTGCCGATTGTGGCGTGCGGAGGGGTGTCACACGCCGACCACGTCGTCGAGTACATCCTGGCCGGTGCAGATGCCGTCGGTGTGGGATCCGCTCACTTCGCACGGCCGAGGGTCGCCAACCGGATCCTGGGCGGCCTTCGACGGTACATGAAGCGGAACCGGATCGATGACCTCGCCCAACTGCGAGGGGCGTACCTGCCATGGGAGTAGGAGTACGGATATGACCGATGCACGCAACCGCATCATCGTCGCGCTCGATGTTCGTTCCGCCGAGGACGCGATCGCCCTGGCCATGTCCCTCGAACCTCACGTGGGTGCCTTCAAGATCGGCCTCGGACTCCTCCACGGGCCCGGACCCGCGACGATCGATGCCCTGGTCAGGTTGGGGAAGCCCGTGTTCGCGGATGCGAAGCTTCATGACATCCCCTCCCAGGTCGAGGCCGCTGCGTACAGGCTCGGTACCCACGGCGCCCGCTGGGTCACGGCCCACGTGTCGGGAGGGGCTGACATGCTCGAGGCGGCGGTGCGCGGACTCGCATCCGGGGGCGGTGCAGCCGAGACGGGAGTCCTCGGCGTGTCGGTCCTGACGTCGCTGTCCGCGGCCGACCTCGAGCGGCTCGGAATCCAGCGGACACCCGGGCAACTCGTCGGCAAGATGGCGAAGGTCGCGCAATCGGCAGGGTGTGAAGGGCTCGTCTGTTCGCCCCGGGAACTCCATGTCGTCGGTCAGGCCGCACCGGGACTCATGCGAGTGACCCCCGGCATCAGGCCCGAGTCCACCGAAGACGACCAGGCACGGGTGGCGACCCCCGCCGATGCGGTCAGGAAGGGCGCCGACTGGCTCGTCATCGGGCGTCCCATCACGGGGGCACCCGATCCGGTGGCGGCCGCAACGTCGATCGCACGCGCCATGCGCGAGGCCGAGGAGGCACTCGGGTAGGATTCGAGCGTCGAGGAGGACCAGTGCTGCCGGAAATGACGGACGAACAACGCGCGGCGGCCCTTGCCAGGGCCGGTGAGGCACGTCGGATACGCGCAGAGCTCAAGGAACTCCTCAGTACGGGAAGCCTCAGCCTGGGAGAAGTCCTCGCACGTGCCGATGAGGATCCGCTCGTGGCAGGAACGAAGGTCCATGCCGTGATCCTCGCACTGCCCGGAATGGGGAAGATCTCCACGAAGCGCCTCATGGAGGACATCGGTATCGCCGAGAACCGCACGCTTCGCGGACTCGGCACGAATCAGCGGGCTGCCCTCCTTGACCGGTTCTCCTGATGGCCACCTGATCGTCGTTTCCGGACCGTCGGGTGCCGGGAAGTCGAGCGTTCTCGCCGCAGTCCTCGCTCGAACGAATTCCGTGTTCTCGACCTCGGCGACGACGCGTCCGCCCCGAATCACAGAGCAGGACGGCCGCGAGTACCACTTCATGGGAAGGGACGAGTTCGAGCGACTCATCGGGGCAGGCGATGTCCTCGAGTGGGCGGAGTACGGCGGTCACCTCTACGGGACGCTTCGCAGCGAAGTCGTCCCGCTCCTCGCCGCCGGAGCGAATGTCGTACTCGACATCGAGAACGAGGGTGCAAAACAGATCCGTGCCTCGTTTCCCACCGCGGTGATGATCTTCATCCGGCCTCCCAGTATCGACGAGCTCGAACGAAGGCTCAACGCACGGGGGGACACGTCGCCGACCGACATCGCACGGCGTGTGTCGGTGGCGGTCACCCAGATCGAGGAGGCTCCCGGCCTGTACGACCACATCGTCCTCAACGACGACCTCGACACCGCAATCGGCCGGGTTCTCGATATACTCTCGTCGTTGTCCGCCGCACCCAACCGGCCGGACCCCCCGCCAATCTGAGGAGTACGGCAATGATGCTCGAACCGCCGATCGGCCTCGCGGTCTCGAAGACCGGGACGCGCTTTGGTCTCGTCGTGCTCTCTGCACGGCGCGCCCGCCAGATCAACGCCTACTTCAACGAGCTCGGTGCTGGCATCGGCGGGTACATACCGCCACAGGTGCATTCCCTGTCCCGCAAGCCGCTCTCCATCGCCCTCGAGGAGATCGTCGAGGACAAGGTCATCATCGCTCCGATCGAGGAGTGACCTCGATGCTCGCCGGGCGGCACATCGTCCTCGGCGTCAGCGGCGGCGTGGCCGCCTACAAGGCCGCATATCTCGCACGCAGGCTCATCGAGTCCGGAGCCCAGGTCCGCGTCGTGATGACCGAGTCGGCGACCCGGTTCGTGGGCGAAGCGACGTTCGGAGCCATCACCGGCGAACCACCGACGGTCTCGCTCTTCGAAGCCACGGACGTGTCACCACACACTGCACTCGCGCGCTGGGCCGATGCGATGGTCATCGCACCCGCGACTGCGTCGACGATGGCCCGCATCGCAACGGGACAGTCCTCCGACGCGCTGACCGCAACCGTGCTCGCCACCACCGCTCCCGTTCTGATCGCGCCCGCCATGCACACCGAGATGTGGGAGCACCCCGCAACGTCACGCAACCTCGCCACCCTTCGGAGCGATGGCTACGTGATCGTGGAGCCCGGAACCGGTGACCTCGCCGGTGGCGACGTCGGAATCGGCAGGCTCGCCGAACCTGACGACCTCGTGCGGGCGGTCGAGGCACTGTTCACCCCTGGGGACATGACGGGCATGCGGGTGCTCATCACCTCAGGCGGAACGCGCGAGCCGATCGATCCCGTTCGATACATCGGCAACCGATCGAGCGGGAAGATGGGCAACGAACTCGCCATCGAGGCGGCCCGGCGGGGAGCCACCGTGTACCTCATCACCTCCGCTGCGCCCGTCGACCACCCACTCATCGAGGTTGTGCCCGTCGAGACCGCCGCCGAGATGGCCGAAGCGGTCTGGAGCCGCCTCGCCGGATGTCACGTTGCGATCCTCGCTGCTGCGGTCGCGGACTTCCGCCCGTCGGAACCGAAGGATTCGAAGCTGCGTCGGAGCGATGGACCGCCGAGGATCGACCTCGAACCGACCCCGGACATCCTGAAGGGGGTCGTCGAATCCGGCTCGGTGTCGTTCGTGGTCGGGTTCGCCGCCGAATCCGGCTCCCTCGAAGCCGCCCCAGCCAAGGCAGCTGACAAGGGAGTCGACCTCCTGGTCGCCAACGACATCTCGAGGCACGGCTCCGGATTCGGATCGGACACGAACGAGGTCACGCTCATCGATCGCGACGGTTCGTCGACGGCGTTGCCGCTCATGACGAAGGCCCGTGTCGCATCGGCAATCCTCGACGCGGTCCTCGAACGCACAACGTGATCGAACGCCGCCTGGGCTCATGCCAGGTCGTTCCCGACATCCCCTCGTTCGCCGTCGACGATGGCTTCCGATACCGGGTTCCCCCCGACATGGCGATATCCGTCGGGTCCCGCGTCCGTGTACGGGTCGGTGGGAGACGAATGCGCGGCTTCGTCACCGAGGTATTCGACGGAGTCGGCGATCGGCCGCTCCTGGACCTCGACGGTGTCGTGGGAACGTTGCCATCGTTCGATCGCCGGATGCTCGAGCTCCTCAGATGGTGCGCAAAGCACTACGTCGGACCATTGTCCGTCACCTGCAATCGCACCGTCCCGCCGAATGTTCCTCGGTCGCGTGCCGAACCCGCGTCACCCGCCACCGGATTCACCTTCAACGTCGAGTACCTGGTGGGTCCTGCGCCGTACGGAGCGTCCGTCGCGGATGTCATCGGCACCGCCTCCCACGGGTCCATCATGGTGATCGCCCCCTCCGTGGAGGAGGTCGAGGGTATTGCCGAGGTGCTGGAGCGCACCGGCAGAGAGATCGTCG
>JAWOGV010000084.1:0-2592 GCA_046496605.1 Acidimicrobiia bacterium
GCGAAGACGGATTCGTCGATGTCCGAGTCTGCGAAGTTTCCCTCTCCCGATGCCGGCACCGCCATGAGGAACCACACGACGATCATGGTTGCGAAGATGGTGGTCCCCGCTCCTGACGGAACGCCATGGTCCTGAGTCTCGTCTGGAGCCAGAGCGATCGAGCGGTCGGTGCACGGAAGGGTGGTAGCTCCATGATGGCGGTGGTGGAACCGGTCACGGGTAGCACCGTCGAGCGGAGGACGACACCGACGACCAGGGCAACGGTGATGCCGAGGAGGTACATCGCAAACACGACGCGCCCTCCATGGTCAGGGAAGAAGACGGTGGCGAGGAGAACGTACACGGGGAGGCGTGCGCCACAGCTCATGAACGGAACGATGAGCGCTGTGACGATCCGGTCCCTCCTTCGTTCGAGTGTGCGAGTCGCATAGACGGCCGGAACGGTGCAGCCGAACCCGACCAGCATTGGGAGAAAGCTGGTCCCCGGGAGGCCGATGCCACGCATGACGCGGTCCATGACGAAGGCAGCTCGAGCCATGTAGCCCGTGTCCTCGAGCACGGCGAGCGCGAAGTAGAGGGACGCGAGCACGGGTACGAACACCAGCACGGCCCCGACCCCGACGATGACTCCATCGATGACGAGGCTCTCGACCCAACTCCCTCCGAGCCCGAGCGCATCGAGCAGCGCCATCGCCAGGCCACTGATGGGACCCGAAACAGCGCTGTCAACCCACTCGAGGAATGCGCCGGAAATGTCGGTGATGAGCTTGAACACGAGCCACATCAGGGCGAGGAATATGGGGATGCCCAGCCATCGGCTCGTCACGATTCCGTCGATCCGGTCGGTCGTGGAGCGTGCGTCGGTGGCTCCGGCGACGGTTGCAGCGACGGTGGTGTCATGCGCGACGTCGTACCGCTTCCCTGCAACGATCAAGGCGACGTCGATACCCCCGCTGCCGAGACCGCGTTCGAGGGTGTCCCGCAGTTCCAGGATCTTCGGTGCCGACGAGGACGCGCTGACGTCCTCATCGATGCTCCGGTCACGTGCGAGGAGACTGACGGCGAGCCATCGCGCCGGGTAGTGGACGGTCAGCGCCTCATCCTCCCCGATCACCTCCTCGAGTTGGGTGATGGCCGCCTCGATTCGGGTTCCGTAGTCAACGTGAAGCATCATGTGACCGAGTCCGTGAGGGCGAGCGGGATGAGCACGTCGAGCAACTCACCGATCCCCTTCCTGTGGCGCGCAGTTGTCGGGACGACAGGGACACCGAGACGGTCGGCAAGGACCTCGGCATCCACCTCGAGGCCACGGGACGTCGCCACGTCGACCATCGTGAGCGCGATGACGGCGGGAAGGCCGATCTCGAGGACCTGGACAGTGACATACAGGTTCCGCTCGAGGTTCGTCGCGTCGACGACGATCACCACGGCATCCGGCTCGCCGGATACGAGGTAGTTGCGGGTGATCTCCTCCTCGGGTGATGAGCCGTCGAGGCTGTACGTGCCCGGCAGGTCGACGAGGCGGACACGGACTCCTGCCACGTCAACGTCGCCATGGGCGACTTCGACCGTCTTTCCCGGCCAGTTCGCAACGTGCTGATGGAATCCCGTCAAGGCGTTGAAGATCGACGACTTCCCCGTGTTCGGGTTCCCGACGAGTCCGACGAGGAGATCGGGTGTGGGCTCCGGGGCACTCATGGGTCGACGATCAGGATCGTGGCGGCCTCGGATCGGCGGATCGCGATGCGGCTTCCCCTCACGGCGTACTCGGTCGGATCACCGAGCGGAGCTCGGCGCACGACGGTGATCGAGGCCCCCGGCACGAGACCGAGGGAGATGAGCCGCCGCGCCGGCATCGTGTCGGCGTAGCCGGCTATCGACACCGTCTCACCGATCAGGGCATCACCGAGCGTTCGGGTGGCCCTCTCAGGATTAGCCATGGCTCACCTTTTGAAGCGAAATTCTTCAGGTGACCCTAATTGTACACCACGGAACTAAAGAATTCGCTCCCCGGTTTCTCCTCACCGAACGCCGGGGTGCTGTGACCCTGGTCTCCCTAGGAGAGCAGGCTCCGTCCGGCCGAGCGGAGGGTGGCACACGCATCCGTGACGCCACCCGCCATCGAGGCCTCCGCCTTGCCGAGGTACGACCGCGGGTCGTACACCTTCTTGTCGCCGACCTCGCCGTCGACTTTCAGGACTCCCTCGTAGTTGGTGAGCATGTGGTCGGCTATTGGGCGGGTGAACGTGTACTGGTTGTCCGTGTCGATGTTCATCTTGATGACGCCGTAGTCGATGGCGTCGTGGATGTCCTGGATCTCGGATCCGGATCCGCCGTGGAACACGTAGTCGAAGGAGGCATCGGCACCGTGGGCATCGGCGATGGCGGCCTGTCCGTCACGCAGGACGTCAGGCCGCAGCTTCACGTTGCCGGGCTTGTAGACACCGTGGACGTTGCCAGGATGATCGCCGAGACCCTGGCAGCCAGGGCCTGAGAAATCAGGCTGCAGTACACGCCGGCGTCGTTCAGACGCCGGCATTCTCCAGCATCCAGGTGATGATCACCTTGATCAGAAAACCCAGGATGCCCATG
>JAWOGV010000126.1:0-4466 GCA_046496605.1 Acidimicrobiia bacterium
TTCCGGCGAGGGCCGCTCCACGTGCGAGTGCGCCGCGGATGGGGCGGCGGCCGAGGGACGATGTGCCGTCGGACCGATTGCGGATGAAGCCGAGTACCGGGGCCCCTGCATCCCCCAGTTTCTCGATCGCCGTCGCGACACCGGCCGGATCAGCGCTGTCGGTGAGCACGAGGACGGTGCCGTCGGCGTGGGCGCCGAGGTCGTCTGTCGCCGATGACCACAGCACGGGCGGAACGTCGATGATGATCAGGTCGGCATGCTCGGAGACGACGTCGAGCGCATCGGCGACGAGGATTCCCGCGAGGTCGCTCGAATCGGCGAGCTCATCACCCGCAGGGAGCATCGGGAAGCTCGAGCCATCCTCGAGCACCCACATTCGTGTGGCCTCTGCAAGTGTCGCCGTTCCCCTGGCGACGTCGGACAACCCTGGTGACGTTCCCGATGAGAGGAACCGTCCGGTGCCGTTGGGCGAAGGGTCGGCATCCACGAGCATCACTCGTCGACCGGCGGAGGACGCAGCGATCGCGAGGCTGAGGGCAACCCGAGAGGCGCCCTGACCGGGGGCGGGGGAGCTGACAAGGAGCACACGGCCCGTGGTGTGGCCCTCGATCTCGCGAAGGATGGCGGTGAAGCGGTCTCGTACCTCGGATTCCGTGAGGGCAGGAGCCGGGGCGGACCCGTCCCGTGGCACCGCGCCGAGGCACGGAATCCCGGCGAGGGCATCCCCGAGAGAGGGTCGGGAACGAGACGCGTTCATGAGGTACCAGACCGTTGCTCCGGTCGCCCCTGCGAGCAGGGCTCCGACGAACACAGCCACGTTCGAGTCGCGCACGAGGAGCGTTCCATACATCACGCCGAGGGCCGAAGCGACGGCGAGTACGTTTGCTGGTGAAAAGATGCGACGCATCATGCGCGTGATTCCGTGGTGGTGGCTGGTATCACGGTCGCCCCTCGCTGTGATCCGTCGACAATGGTACGTCGTATTGGATGTACCCAGCGCTACGGCGTCTCACACGGGCTGGGACTGTAGATCCCCTCGACGATGCCTTCGGGCTCGGTCGAGGACACGGGTCCCCACAGCAGGAGCTCGCCACCGTCGAGAAGCCGGAAGTGGTCGACACCGTCGATGAGTTCGAACGTGATCGTGAACTGTGAGTAGATCTGCCCGAGATCCGCGACTGTGTCACCGACGGTGAGCCCGGAGAGCGTCGACAGCCCGAGCGGCTCGCCTGCTGCTCCCACGTCCTCGTACCGATACGACACGAACGTCGCATCGGTACCAAAGCCGTCGAATATCACCCGCAGATCGCTCCACTGGAGCCAGTACGACTCAGCAGGCGGACACAGGTCGTCGTCCCCGGATGCGGTTGCCTCGCCGAACGTCGCCCCGAGGGCTCCCGCCACCTCTGCGATCGGGGAGCCGATGTCGATCGGTCCGATTCCCGCCGCGCGCAATGTCAGATCTGCTGCGTCGATGGGGTCCCCGGCCGGAGGCCACGTCGCTGGGGGCGGAAGCGCTGCCACCGTTGTCGTGGTCGTCTCGGGCACCGTTGTCGTGGTCGTCTCGGGCTCCGTGGTCGTCGTGGTCGTCTCGGGCTCCGTGGTCGTCGTGGTCTCTGTGATGGGCGTCGTGGTCGGTGTCGAGTCACCGTCGAGGAACACGAGAATCCACACGATGACGACGGCGATGAGGAGCACGATCGGGATCAGCCAGATGCCCCTGTTCCTCGGTTTGTCAGGGGGAAGCGTCCAGTCGTCGAAGCCGAACTCCCCGGTGTCGTCGATCGACGGTGGGGGGGGAGGAGGCGCGATGGGGGGCGGCGGTGATGAGGGGGGAGGAGGCGGCGGTGCAGGCGGGACCGGTGCTGGGGTGTCATCGCGATCCACGGGCGGGTTCGGCGGGTTCGCGGGCGGGTCGGCGAGGTCACCGACCCGTACGTCGATCCAGCCCTTGCCACATGTGGGGCAGGAGCTCTCGTCGGCTGGTCGCGGAGTGCCGCAGTAGACGCAGACGGGAAGTTGGGAGGAGGTGGTGTCCATCGGTGATGAGCTTACGAACCGAGACGCGGAACACGATGCTTTCGCCGCGTGCGCGACAGCGTTGGATTCGGCGATGATCGGCGGACGGGTCGCCTACTGATGGGCCTTGAGATATGCAGACACGTCGGCGAGGTCCTGATCGGTGAGGGAGGGGTTGCCTCCCCTGGGCTGCATGTCGATGCCCTGGTTGTTCAGTGGGTCGTCTGCTCGCCGGCCGACCACGAGGAATGCGATGAGGTCCTCCTCCGAGTTGGACTCCACGAACGCATTGGGTGCGAGCGCCATACCGAGGCCGTCGACGCCGGACAGGTCCCGTGCATGGCACGAGGCACAACTTCCTGCATACACGGCAGCCCCCGAGACGGGATCCCCGGCAACGACCTCGCCGTGGGTCGTCGTCGCCGATCCACCGTCCGAACCTTCATCCCCTCCGCCGCATGCGCTGAGTGTCAACGCGATGAGGGAGATGAGCTGCGCAATCCTCGTGTACGTCATTCGGTGTTCTCGTCCCTTTGGATCGACTGTTCCAGAGTTGTGAACTGCGGAACATAGCATCGCGGCCACTTTGCTCCTCCGTGATCGGAGGCGCGGATAGGGTGCTATCCGCAGCGTGGCGACGACTCAGATGTCGACGCAGGGGCGTACGTTCGCCTCGACGGTCGCGCTCGCCAACTCGTCAAGCATGGCATCCCTGGCCGTCTGCCACGGCGCGTGCAGTGCGCACAGGTCGTTCACGGGGCATGGAATGCCGCGTTGGACACAACCCTGGTCCTCGATCCTGCCCTCGATCGCCTCGATCACCTCGAGCACACTGATTCCTTCGAGGCCGACGAGGAGCCGGTAGCCACCACGCGGCCCCGGCGTTGAGGCGACCCAGCCCGCTTTCACGAGCGGGGAAATGACCTGGGGGAGGTAGTGCGTCGTGATGCCGAGCTTGTCGGCGAGCCACTTGCCCGCAACCAGTTCGCCCTCGGCGTCACCGATGCAGCGCAGCGACTTGAGGGCGAGGTCCGATTTCTTTGTCATCTCGAGTCGCATGGCGTTTCCTTAGTCAAGTGGTCTGCAATATAGGGCGCTACGTCGAATTGAGCGACCATCGATCGTGACGCGGTGACGGGTCGCTGGACCCTGACCCGTCACCGCGTTGCGGTGCGAACTACTGCTGGGCCTTCAGATAGGCCGACACGTTTGCGAGGTCCTGGTCGGTCAGCGACGGGTTGCCGCCCTTGGGCGGCATGTCGACACCCTGGGTGTTCAGGGGGTCGCCGGCGGGTCGTCCGACCTTGAGGAACGCGACGAGTTCCTCCTCCGAGTTGGACGCCACGAAGTCACTCGGTGCGAGCGGCTTCCCGAGGCCGTCGATTCCCGACAGGTCTGGGGCATGGCATGAGGAGCAGGTCCCCGAGTACACCGACGCCCCCGAGACGGGATCCCCCGCACCCACTGCTCCCGGCGTCGTCGTCGATCCGCCGTCTCCTCCTTCGCCACCGCCGCACGCGGCGAGAACGAGTGCGAGAAGGGCGATCAACACCGCCACTTTCGTGTATCTCATTCTGTGCTCCTTTCCATCGACTGTATTCGAGTTTCTGGTGTGTGAACCATCGAGATCTGCATCGTGTCCCATGTCGCTGTCAGTGGTCGCCATCGCTCGATGGCGGCGATTCGGCGGACCCGTGCGCGTGGTGATCACCGATGAGGCCATCGTTCGCGGGAAGGGTCAACACCACGTCCCATGTGATCACCTCGCCGTCGACATCGCCGGCGAAGGCCGAAGCCCGCTCCTCGTCGGAGAATGCGATGATCGAGTGCCCCATGGGGCTCGCGACCGACAGGGTCGGTACGAAGAACGCCGAATCGACCGAAACCCACTCCTCGGTCTCGTAGTCGTGGACCCACATCGCTGAAGTGGCAGCGGAGTCGCCGCTTCGTCGCAGATGGACGATCATGTCCCCGACGTCGTCGAAGAGCTTCTCCGTGCCGTCGCCGAGCCGGTAGGCCGTTGCGAATCGGGCCTCCTGGATGATCATCCCGCACTCGACACAGAGGTCGCGACCGTAGTTGACCGCGGGCGGTTCGGTGCTGGCCGTTGACGAACATCCCGCCGTGAGGACCAGGATTGCGACCAGGAGGTGGACACTCCGGTTCCAGGCACTCCGGTTCCAGGCACTCCGGTTCCATACGTCGGATTGTTGCGCATGCCTCATACGTCTCCCTTCGTGGCGAATCTCGCCCAGGCCACAGCCGCCGGTAGAAGGGCCCACAGGGCCAGGACACCGATCAACAGGGTGCCGAGACCGTCACCGAAGCGATCCACGGCGTACTGCCCAGCAGGCCCGAGGACGTCAAGCGAACCCTCGAAGGCCGTCAGGGACGCGAGGCGGAAGGCCTCGACGGGGTTCATCACCGCGGACAGGAGGAGGACCTCA
>JAWOGV010000182.1:0-3583 GCA_046496605.1 Acidimicrobiia bacterium
ATCGCCGGATACCTGACTCCCCCGACGGTGCCAGCACCACCGTACGCGGGAACCTGGACGGTCCCACCGTATGTGTCGGCGAACCTCGACTTCTCCGGTGAGCCCTTGCTCGCGGCACTCGTCGACCCGTTCGGACCGATAACGACGATCGTCGACCCGACGAAGCCCCTGGCGAAGAGTACGGTGGTGACCGTGGGAGCCGAGTCGATCGGCATCATCGGACTGCAGACCACTGGCCTGGCATCCATCTCGAGCCCGCGCAATGTCGTGATCGACGCGGACATCGTCAACGTCGTCAAGGCCCAGGTCGCAGCGTTGTCGGCATCGCCCTTCAATGTGGACAAGATCATCCTCACGAGCCACCTCCAGAACATCGGCCTCGAGATGCAACTCATCTCGCGGGTGACGGGGGTGGATGTCGTCATCGCTGGTGGTGGTGACGAGCTCCTCGCGAATCCGGGTGATCCGCTGATCCCCGGCGACGAAGGAGACGTGGTCGGAACCTATCCGGTGTGGCAACAGGACAACGCAGGTGTGTACGTACCGATCGTGACGACGTCCGGTGAGTACAAGTACCTGGGACAGCTGCAGGTCGGGTTCGATGCAGACGGCGCCGTGGTCGGGATCGGACCCGACAGCGGCCCGCTCGTCGTCTCGACGGCTGCCGGGAACGACGCCGACATGGAGAAGTACGTCATCGAACCCGTCGTTGCGGGTCTGGCGGTCCTCCAAGCCGACGTTGCGGCAATCAGCGAGGTCCCGCTCGACGGTCGGCGCAACTCGATCCGTTTCATGGAGACGAACCAGGGGAACCTGATCGCCGACTCGCAACTCTCGATGGCGTCGGAGCTGGCGGATGATTTCGGGGTTGGGATGCCTGACGTCGCGCTGACCAATGGCGGTGGCATCAGGAACAACAACATCCTCCCTGCGGGCAATGTGACCGTGCTCGACACCTTCTCCATGGTGCCGTTCCCGAACTTCCTCGCGATGATCGAGGACGTACCGGTTGCCCAGTTCAAGGAGATCCTGGAGAACGCGGTGTCACAGGTCGACAATCCCGCGGGCGGTACAGGGCGTTTCGCCCAGATCGCCGGCTTCTCCATGGTCTACAACCCGCAGGAACAGGCACAGGCGGTTGATGGTGCGGGCTTCGTGCTCACACCGGGAAAGCGGATCCAATCGGTCGTGCTCGACGACGGAACCGTTCTCGTGGAGAACGGCGAGATCGTTCCCGGCAAGGCGACCGTCAACATCGCATCGATCGACTTCCTGGCACGCGGCGGGGACGAGTACCCGTTCCGCGGTCTGCCATTCACCGTTCTCGGTGCGACCTATCAGCAGGCACTCGAGCAGTACCTGCGGGATCTCGGCACCGTCACGGCTGCCGACTATCCCGTCGGTGGCGAGGGAAGGATCAGCGTGACCCTGTTCGAGTCGGCGCTCGGCCTTGTCGACCCGGACACGGGCATCTGGAAGCTCGGCAATGGGGCGTTCTACTACGGAGACCCCGGTGACTACCCGTTCGTCGGGGACTGGAACTGCGACGGTGTCGACACACCGGGCCTGTACCGCCAGTCGGACGGCTTCGTCTACCTACGGAACTCGAACACCCAGGGTGTCGCCGATATCAGGTTCTTCTTCGGGAACCCCGGCGACGTGCCGATCGCAGGCGACTTCGATGGCGACGGGTGTGACACCGTGTCCATCTATCGACCTTCGAACCAGACGTTCTACATCATCGATGAGCTCGGTGCGAACAATGGTGGCCTGGGTGCCGCTTCGTTCGAGTTCGTCTTCGGCGATCCGGGCGATGAGCCATTTGCAGCGGATCTCGACGGTGATGGCATGGACGAAGTCGCCCTGCATCGCGACACCACCGGCCTCGTGTACTACCGCACGACCCTGACGACCGGGCCTGCAGAGGTTTCGTTCATCTGGGGTGATCCTTCGGACCTGGTGTTCGCAGGTGACTGGAACGGTGATGGCACCGAAACGGTGGGGTTGCTCCGTCCCTCGGATTCGATGTTCTACTTCCGCAACACGAATACGCAGGGGGCTGCCGATGGCAGTGTCCTGATCGCGGGTGGCGACACCGACATTCCGCTTCCCGGAGTGTTCATGAAGTAGAAGCCGCCGAGCGACATCGACCGATAGGCAATCAGGAGGGGTCCGGCTACCAGCCGGGCCCCTCCTCTTCAATGCGGATTCCCTTCAAGGGCACGACGCGCTCGTCGGCCTCTCAGCGGACAGTCAGGATGAATGCCACGGCGCGTGTCAGGAGCCGAATCGCTCCGATAGGACGCCGTGACGCAGACCACGGTCGCACACGGTGGCCGACGCAATGCCGAGCTTCTCCATGACGGTCCTCACGATGCACGCGCCGGCAAGGATGACCTCGGCGCGGTTCGGCTGCAACCCGGTGATCGACCGTCGATGGTCGGCGTCGATGGATCGGTACATCTGGATCTGACGGTCGATCTCGGACCGGTCGAGGACGGTTCCGTCGACCACCGCGGGGTCGTACGTCTCGAGCCCGTGCTTGACGGCCGTCATGTTGGTGATGGCACCACCCATGGCGACGAGGGAGTGCGGCGGTGTCCGGCCGTCGAGGACGGCGAGGTCGTCCGAGATGGCGGAGAGGGCGGCGTCGAGGGTCTCCTGCGTCACCTCGCCGCCCAACCCGAACTGCTCCGTGTATCGAACGGCACCCACGTCGACGCTGAACCGTTCGGCGACGTCGGCTCCTGCGCCGAACGTGAACTGGCTGCTTCCTCCGCCCGTGTCGAAAACGACGACAGGTCCGTCATCGAGGCCCAGCCCATTCATGACGGCGAGATAGGCGAGCCTGCTCTCATCGGTGCCGGAGATGACGTCGACCGGCACCCCCGACCGACTCCGGATCTCGTCGACGACCTGCCCGCTGTTCGCAGCAATCCGCATCCCTGCCGTGCCGACAGCAACAACCGCCCTTGCACCGTGGTCCCGCGCCTCGTTGGCCATGGTCGCGATCGCTGCCGCCGTTCGGTCGAGGGCTTCCGGAGATATGGCGCCGGTGGAGTCCATTCCCTCACCCAGGCGTGTCACATCGGCCCGATCGACGAGGGTCGTCCATCCGCCGTCACCGGATCGTTCGGCGAGATGAAACTTCACCGAGTTCGTACCGACGTCGATCACGCCGTAGCGCGCCGGAGTCCCTTCGAGGAGCGCGAGGCGACCCTTCGTGTAGTTGGTATTGGCGTACCCGTCGAGGCCCATCGACCGCACGACCTCGACGATCTCTGCAGCGTCCTCCGACTCGATCGCAATGGTTCGACAGGCGCGACCGTCGGCGATCACATCCGTCACCTCCGATGTGCATCCGTTGACGAGGTAGCGGGCACGATGCTTGTGAACGGTCACCGGACGCACCGCAGATGGTTCGATGAGTTCGGTGATGAACGCATCGAGGTTGTACGAATCGCTGTCGAGGCGCGGTGGATCGACAGCGAGGGCCTCGAAGACCCTGGCAACGTCGGATCCCGACAGCGGGAACTCAGCCTTCATCACAGGCATCCATCGTTCCAGACCCCTCGCATCGACC
>JAWOGV010000276.1:0-2686 GCA_046496605.1 Acidimicrobiia bacterium
CGACGATCACCCGGATACCGTGGTCCCGCGCGTCTGCGATCAACGCCTTCGCATCATCGAGGGTGCCGAAAAGTGGGTTGATGTCGGTGTAGTCGGCAACGTCGTATCCACCGTCGGTGAGGGGGGACGGATACCACGGGTTCACCCACAGGGCGTCGACGCGCAGGCTCGAGAGGTGATCGAGGCGGGACCGCAACCCTGCGATGTCACCGATTCCGTCGCCGTTCCCGTGGGCGAAGGAGCGTATGTACACCTGATAGAAGGCACCTCGGCGCCACCAAGGGAGGGATTGGTCGGTTTGCATCGTGTCAGTATCGCCGAATCGGCGCGCAGTGCGGTTCCGAGCGATACCTTTGCGCGCATGCCATCCATCGGTCGCGTCGCTCTGGCCGCCTGCATCGCCGCGAGCACCCTGGTTCCCACCGCGGCCCTCGCAACCGGAGGTGAGGGCGAGGCGTGGCCCGCGTTCACCGAGTCGAGCGCCTGTGGGGCACAGCGGATCACGACACCGCATGCGCCGTCGAGTGGCTGGCTGAGCAGATCCTTCGTCCTGCGAGGCGAATACGGCGCCTATTTCGGCCGCACGGTCCAGGACGTCTTCAGCGCCCTCGAGCGATGGCCGGTACCCGGTTCGACCGAGGTCCTCGCGGTCCATCCCGCCGTGGTGCCTGCCCTCGATGAGGCTGCGGCCTCCATCGAATCGGCATTCGACGACGGCGAGACGTACGCGATCGACAACCGGACCACGTACTCGACCGCGGCAAGGACGATCGGAGGGAGCATCAGGCTTTCGCGCCACACATACGGCATCGCGTTCGACTTCAACGCGTCGCGCAATCCGTACCGTGGGGACAACAGGCTCATCACCGACATGCCGGCGTTCTGGGTCGACTCGTTCCTCGATGCCGGCTTCTGCTGGGGTGGGCTGTGGGTCGGCTCGAAGGACGCCATGCATTTCGCATGGCAGGGCCCTGCCTTCAGCGGGTACGACGAGATCCCGCTGCCTCTCCCTCCCCTGACGCAACCCCAGCCTTTCGGAGCGCCTGACGTAATGGTCACGGTGGTGCCACGCCCGCTCGACGGCACCTTCGAGACGCTGCTGGCGGACGTGGATGGGAACGGCGCCGCGGACGTGGTCAGGATCGTCAGGACCGGCGCGGACGTCATGATCGACACCTCGGTGGCCTCCCGCAGGCACAACGCGTGCTCGGCGCGCAGGTCGATCGTCCCGTCACTCGGCCAGGCTGCTTCCGGTGCACACACGATCGGTTTCGGGGACTGGGACGGCCGGGGCGGCAATGACGTGTGGCTGGTCACGGATGACGAGGGATCTCTACAACTCGTCGTACGGTGGGCCTTCGGCGGGTACACCGCCGAGACGGCGGCGCGCACAGGGGTACCCACACCGTCAGCCGAGGCGTGGGTGACGACCGGGGACTTCGACGTCGATGGCGCCCTCGACCTCTTCGTCGTCGACGACGGCATCGTCAGCGTCTGGGCCATCGATCCGATGACCGGGGACACCACACAGCTTCTCAGCACACCCGACCCATTCCCGGGGGCGGACACCTACTTCCTCGGGGACGTCGACCTCGACAACCGGCCGGATCTCTGGGCGCTGTCCGGCTCGACCGTCTCGGTCGCAACGGCGGTTTCGGACTATGCCACAGTCGATGAGAGCCAGCAGGTCACCGGGATCCCCGCGCGTGTCGTCGATGTGGTTGCCTCGGACTACGACGGCGACGGCCGCCCCGATCTGGTCACCTTCGACGGGTTCACGAAGCGCGTCTGGCTGGGGAACACACTCCTCCCCGACGACCTTGCACACGAGGTCTGGTTCGAGTTCGAGGACCCTGAGTGCGCCGAGGACGAGGTGACCTGGAATCGTGACGAGCTGAGGTTCTCGGCGAGCACATGGTCGGCAACGGGTTCATACGAGTGGAGGTCCGAGCATGGATTCTCCGTGGGTTGCGACCCGTCCGAGGAGTCATGCGCGCCGGAGCCGACGACCCGGAGAACCTTCGCGGAGTACATCGCATGGATCGACGGCCTGCCCCCCGCCTCGACGGATCCGGACATCGCGGCGCCTCGGGCCGCGGCGATCGCCGGTTACCGCCTCCCGTGCGCGATCGACGACGAGCAGTGCTGGGATGAACCGATGCCGCGGGCCGAATCCTCCCTGTTCTACGGCCGGTTCCTCGCTGATCGCCACGGCAACACCCCGGAACCCCACAGGTGGGTGTCGATCGTGCCGTACCCCGTCGAGACACTCCTCCCCGACTGATCGTGCACCACCCCGCTCATCGGGACCTGCTCCGCCCGGAGCTTTGATGAGCATTCCGATTGCGTTCAGTCGAGTCCGAAGGTGCCTGCAACGGGGAGCCACGGCGACTCACCGAACACCAACGTGGCGTCGGCGTTGCCCTGGGTGTTCGTGTACCGGAAGAAGAACGTCGTATTCGACGGACGGAACACCGCTGGGGTGTCCACCCCGTCCACGACACCCCAATCACCCGCAACCAACCGGTCACCCGGATCCCCGAAGAAGAACTGCGAGTCCGCGATCCCTTGGGTGTGGCTGTTACGGAAATACACGAACCCCGTCGACTCACGATGCAAACCAACCGTGTCCACACCATCACCGTCGAAGTCACCAATGAACGGCTTGTCCCCCGGATTCCCGAAC
>JAWOGV010000018.1:0-5165 GCA_046496605.1 Acidimicrobiia bacterium
GTTCGGGCGTCCCCCGATGCACCGATCAGTCGAGTGGGACGAGCTTTCCGATCCGCCGGTCGAACTCGATCCGCTCTCGGTAGCCGACCGAGCGGGCGAGCTCGATGGCCCGTGACCGATCCCTGCCACAGTGATGCGGGAAGTGGGCGTCCGACGCCAACGTGATGGGCACCGCGTGGTTGAAGAATCGCTGCAGGAGTCCCACGGCGGGGTACATCTCACGAGCCGGCTGGTACAGGCCCGCGGTGGATACCTCGACCGCGGTCCCCCCTCGCGCAGCGGCGACGGCGAGCTCCTCGTAGAGGTCGTGGGGTGGTTCATCGAGGAAGACACCCTGCTTCTTGACGACGTCTGCGTGCGCGAGGACGTCGAACAACCCGGATGCGGCGAGCCTCGTCTCGATCGCGAAGTAGTCCTCGTACGACGTTCGCGCACCGCGCACGGCGAATTCGTGCCTCTGGTCCTCGAGGTCGATCCCCCAGGCACCGACCCAGTGCGTCGAGGCGATCAGGATGTCGAAGGGATAGGGGGCGAGGAACTCGACCACGGCCTCTGCCGTTCCCGGGAAGTAGTCGACCTCGAGGCCGAGGAGGACGGGAAGGCCCCGATCCTTTGCCGCCACCACCGCCTGGACGTAGCGGTCGAGGGAGAGAACCCGTTCGGACCGCACGTACGCGCTCGTGTACTGCGCGAGGTCCTTACGCGGGTCATCCTCCCACCACGTCCCGAGCACATCCTTCGATTCGATGCACCGGTAGAGGTGCTCGGTGAAGGCGATCTGCGATGCGCCGTTCGCGAGCGCACTCTCGACGTACGCCTCGATGTGGTCGACGGGGTAGTGACCCGGCGGTGGTCCCTCACCGTTGTACGGGCCATGGGGATGGAGGTGTACGTGGTAATCGCCCATCGCGGCGAGCGTAGCGGCTGGGCGGAGGCGATCAGTCCGCGACGGGTACGTCCACACCCCGGTCGGAGAGGATCCCCTTCAACACGCCGATGCGCGCCTTGATGCGGGGCAGTCCAAGGGCATCGTCGATGCCCTTGTTGATCTTCACTCCTCCGAGGTTTCCCATCTCCGATGTCGATGAGCCTCCTCCACCGGCCTGGGTGACGAGGTCGATACGTTGCTTCTCGATGCTCTTCATCTGCGTACGGAGGGCACGGAGCTCCCCGAGGAGCTCCTCGTTCGAGCGACCCGCATCCATCGGATTGTCCCCGCTACGGGCGATCGCCCTGAGCTCGTCCTGGCGCTTGCGCAGGTCGAATCGCTCGGCGTACGCGTCGTCCGGAAGGTCGAGGAGCGCCTTTTGGACATCGGCGAGTTCCCTGAAGATGTCTCGTGGCTCGTCCACGGACTCGACCCTAGCGAGCGCCCTGTCGGCGTGCCTCGCCGACGCCGGCCAAGGTCGCGTTCCGCCATCCCCTGACGGAGTTGATGAGCGCGACGGCGTCGGCCGCGTATGCCTCCGGAACGCGAACGGATCTCTCGGTGATCGATCCCTCCTCGAGCAGGCGGGCCCTGAGGATCCCCGGGAGGAGCCCGTCTCGCACCGGCGGCGTCACCCACTCGCCGTCGATGAGGAACACGACGTTCGCGATCGTCGACTCCGTGATGAAGCCGTCGGTGTTCGTGAGGAGGACATCGTCCCAATCGCCGTGGCGCCTCGCCCGCTCGTCGTAGCGGCTCCTATCGATGGTCTTGTGGAAGAGCCGCTCGTCGCCGGCGTCCACAGGGTCGAGGTCCACTCCGACGATCGTCACACCGGCATGGGGGCCGGGTCGCGTGGTGAAGCCACCTGGTGCCGCGCCTACGGTGAACCCGACGTCGCCTGACCGGTCGAGGACGAGCCTGACCCTCGATGGGCCGGTACACAGATCCTCTGCACCGGAGAGCGCGTCCCTGACCCGTTCGTGGGGAAACGGGATCCCGAGATGGTTCGACGAGGCTTCGAGACGGTTGAGGTGATCCTGCAGCCACACCCAGCCGTCGTCCCAACGAATCGTCTCGAAGAGGCCGGGAACCGCGTCCCGTGGGGTGAGCACCCGCGCCTTTGCGAGCGCTTCTGCGTACTCGCCATCCGCTGCGGAACCCCACGTGACGCCACCACCGACGCCATAGGTCACAACGCCCTCCGACTGGTCGACCACGGCCGTGCGGATGGCCACGGAGAACGAGGCGCCATCGAGTCCATCGCCCGGCGGGATGAACCCGATCGCACCGCAGTAGATGCCACGAGGGTGGCTCTCGACATCTGCGATGATCCGCATCGTCGAGGGCTTCGGGGCACCCGTCACCGAACCGCAGGGGAACAGCGCCGCGAACACGTCCTCGAGCGTGACCCCTGATTCGAGGCGCGCGGAGACCTGGGACGTCATCTGCCAAACGGTCGTGTATGCCTCCACCGCGAAGAGCTGGTCGACGGTGACCGAACCGAACCGGGCGATGCGGCCGAGGTCGTTCCTGATGAGGTCGACGATCATGACGTTCTCCGCCTGATCCTTGCCGGAGGTCGCGAGATCGTCGCGATTGACGACATCCTCGGCGAGCCACCTCCCCCGTGGTCGCGTCCCCTTCATCGGGTTGGTGACGATGAGACCGCCGTCGATCGCGAAGAACCGCTCCGGGGACACCGACACGACGTGGATGTCGTCGTGGCGCAGGTAACTCGCATACGGGGCTTGCTGGGCTGACACGAGGGCGCGATACAGGGACCTCGGGTCACCGGAGAACGATGCACGGAGGGGGAAGGTGAGGTTGACCTGATAGGTGTCCCCGGAGCGGATCCGCTCCCTGACATGCGCGAACGCGTCCTCATAGCCCTGTCTGTCGACCAATGGTTCCCATCGCGACACGTGGTGCGAGCCGATCTCGTCGGTGTCGGGATCGTCGTCGGGATCGATTGATTCCGCGAACGTGGAGAACCATGCGAGCGGCGTCGTGTCGGAAGGCCGGACCACGAGGGCCTCATCGAATGCAGATGCCGCCTCGTACGAGACGTATCCGGCCACCCACCGTCCCTCCGCTGCAGATGCCTGTGCCCAGGCGATGACGGATCGGACCTCGTCGAGGCGGCGCGCCACACGGCTCTCGATGTGGTCGACCAATGTGAACGAGTGACCTGCGACGAGGTCATCGAAACGGGCGGTCGGCGACCCCGCCGAGGACCATGGAGTCATCCTGCAAGGCTACGCGCGGCGTACCCGAACGCGTAGGATTCGCAGAAGGAGCCTTGGAGACCTCTGCCCCGGCGGTGGGGTCGGAACCTGCGGCCCTCGGGTTCGGGATCCTCGAAGGAGGTGAGCCGTGTCGTACCCTCGACTCTGCGCCTCGACCCTGCCCATCGCGCTGGCGGTGGCGGTGGCGGTGGTGATGGTGCCGGCCGCTCCGGCCGGTGCCACGGCTCCCGGCGAGAACGGAGCGATCGCCTTCGAGTCTTCGTGGGAGGCCTGGGTCGTCCAACCCGACGGTTCGAGTCGACTCGCGTCTCATAGGGAGGTCTGGGTCGTCCAACCCGACGGTTCGGGTCTGAGACGCCTGACACACAACGGCTGGTCGCCGGACTGGTCACCGGACGGGCGTCGGATCGCCTTCGTATCGGATCGTGAAGGTTCGGCAGCCATCTACGTGATGGCCGCCGACGGCTCGGAGGTACGGCTGATCGGTCTAGGGACCGAACCGGCATGGTCGCCCGACGGTTGGCGCCTCGCCTTCGTCCACGGGGACGACATCTGGGTGATGAACACCGACGGAAGCGACAGGCGGCGCCTCACGGACCCGGCGAGCGACACGTGGACCTCGCCCGACGGTGGGCGCTTCCCGGGTCAGAGCGACGGCAATCCGTTCTGGTCGCCGGATGGCACCCGGATCGCATTCCAACGATTGTACGGCGGGTACGACAGCAGGCTCTACTCGATCCCAGCCTCTGGGGGTACCCCGACCAAGATCAGGGACATGCTGAGGGAGACGTGGGACGATTGGTCGCCGGACGGGACCCGACTCGTCGGGACCCGGGGGGGGCTTGGGATGAGCGACTTGGGGAGGATGAGCTTGCAGGTCGCCACGGCAGACGGCGAAGAACGCTGGCCCATGCCGGTCGGGGGGGAGCTCGGGTCGGAGCTCTACGCTGACCCGGGCTGGTCGCCTGCCGGCGATCGGCTGGTTGCAGCCGTCGGCCCATTGGGGGGACCACCCGCCACCGTGGTGACGATGAACTTGGACGGGTCGGGCGTCACCCATCTCCCCGGGGGATGGCAAGGGGATTACTATCTCTCGCCATCACGAGGCGCCCAACCGGATTGGCAGGCGTTGAATCCGTATCCGTTGGTCCTGGTGGATCCGGAGACGGGAGTGTGGCACCTGCGCGGGGCCGATGCTGCAGTCACCTCGTTCTACTACGGCAACCCCGGTGACGTCCCGATGATGGGCGACTGGAACGGCGACGGGATCGACACTCCCGGCCTCTTCCGCAGCTCGGACGGGTACGTATACCTGCGCAACTCCAACAGCCAGGGTGTCGCCGAGGTGCGGTTCTACTTCGGGAACCCCGGCGACATCCCCCTGGCCGGAGACTTCGACGGCGACGGGTTCGATACGGTGTCGCTGTACCGGCCGTCGGAAGGACGGGTGTACATCATCAACCGGCTGGGCTCGGGCGATGCCGGGTTGGGAGCCGCCGACCTCGACTACTACTTCGGGAACCCCGGTGACAAGCCCTTCGTCGGCGACTTCGATGGCGATGGCGTCGACACCGTCGGGTTCCACCGCGAGGCGACCGGGCACGTGTACTACCGCAACGACCACCGCCAGGGACCGGCACAGTGGAGCATCCTGTTCGGCGACCCAGGCGACCGTGTGGTGGCCCACGACTGGAACCGGGACGGCGCCGACTCCGTGGCCGTGTTCCGACCGTCCAACGCGAAGCTCTACATACTGTTCTCCAACACCACTGGCGTCGCCGACCGGGAGTACTTCTTCGGTGACGGCAACTGGCTTCCCGTGACAGGCACCTTCGCATTGCCCTAGCTGTGTTGTCCATCCAGGTTGTTGACTGTGGCATGAGTTGAGCCTCCCTGGATGTGTGGTGTTTGCACGCATCACACGACCGAAGGAGGCTCGTTGTGCACGGTAACGCTCGGCTCACCCCTCAAGGCCCCCGGATACTTGT
>JAWOGV010000071.1:0-14283 GCA_046496605.1 Acidimicrobiia bacterium
GAGACGCCGGAGCAGGGGACTCCGAAGTCGAGGAGAGTTCGAGTCCGGTGAAGGGCGAGTCAGGCGATGATGCCGAGTCCGTCGCGTCGGAGACCGAGGAGAGTTTGAGTCCGGTGAAGGGTGAGTCAGGCGATGATGCCGAACCCGTTGCATCGGATACTGAGGAGAGTTTGAGTCCGGTGAAGGGCGAGTCAGGCGATGAAGCCGAACCCGTTGCATCGGATACCGAGGAGGCGCCCCCTGAGGATCAGTGATCGGGCGCCGTTGTTGGCACGGAGGTGAGCGTGGCGAAGGTACGCGTATATGAACTGGCACGGGATCTTGGGCAGGACTCCAAGGACGTGCTCGAGCGCGCCCGGGAGCTCGGCATCGAGGTGAAGACCGCCTCCTCCGGACTCGACGAGGAGTCTGCGAACCGCGTGCGCACGTCGTTCGGGGAGGCTTCGGGGACGACAGCGGAACCGAAGGCGACAGCCGAACCCGCTGCCCCGGCTCCAGCGAGCGTGGCAGCCATCGCGGAGCCTGAACCGGTGCCGGCAGTCGAGGCAGACGCCGAGGCAGGCGAGCCACCCGCGGTATCGGGGGATTCGACCGAGCCGGGAGGAGACGACGAGGAGCGCGTTCTCCTCGTCGAGCCCGGCATCACGGTGCACGAGCTGGCGCGCATGATCAAGACGCGCACCGCTGAGATCGTCAAGACGCTCATGTTCATGGGCGAGATGGTGCCCGGTGGCGGCGAGATCCCGGTCGGTGCGCTCGAACGCCTCGGACGGGAACTCGGGTGGGAGTTCCTCGTTGCGGAGTCCGACGTCGTGGAGGAGGACGAGGTTCGTCAGCGCCACCTCATCGCCTACGAGGACGATCCGGACAGCCTCGTCACGCGACCCCCCGTCGTGACCGTCATGGGCCACGTCGACCATGGCAAGACCCAACTGCTCGACACGATTCGCAGCTCGAACGTCGTCGAAGGTGAGGCAGGGCGCATCACGCAGCACATCGGGGCGTACCAAGTGGCCCATGGAGAGTCGCTCGTCACCTTCATCGACACACCGGGCCACGAGGCATTCACCGCCCTCCGTGCTCGGGGCGCCGACGTCACGGACATCGCGATCATCGTCGTGGCCGCAGACGACTCGGTCATGCCCCAGACCGTGGAGGCGATCAATCACGCGAAGGCGGCGGAGGTTCCCATCATCGTCGCCATCAACAAGATGGACCTCGAAGCGGCCGATCCCTACGCAGTGCGCGCCGCCCTCACCCAATACGGCATCGTGGTGGAGGATCTCGGAGGCGATGTTCCTGCGATCGAGATCTCCGCACTCGAGGGGACCAACATCGAGGACCTCCTGGAGATGATCACACTCGTCGCCGAGGTCGAGGAGTTGACCGCGAACCCGAAGGCTCCGGCGATCGGCACGGTCATCGAGGCGCAGTTGGAGGTCGGTCGAGGGCCGGTGGCGAGCCTGATCGTCCAGCGGGGAACGCTCAGGACCGGGGACGCGATCGTCGCAGGACCCGTCGCGGGCCGGGTTCGTGCCATGTTCGACCACACCGGTGCACAGATCAAGGTGGCGCCTCCATCCACCCCCGTCGTCGTGATGGGTTGGGATGACATCCCGACCGCGGGCGACATGTTCGAGGTCGCGAAGGACGAGCGAACCGCCCGGAAGATGGCCGAAGCCAAGGTCGATGAGATCCGTGCCCACGATCTCTTCGTTCCGAGTGCGACCGACCGCCTCGGCATGCTGATCGAACAGATCCGCACCCAGGACTACTCCGAACTCCGCGTCATCGTCAAGACGGACGCTCACGGATCCCTCGAGGCGATCAAGGACTCCGTCGGCAAGATCAGCAGGGACGACGGTTACGTATCGATCGTGCACTCGGGCGTGGGTGGCATCACGGCGAATGATGTCTCACTCGCCGAGGCATCCGGGGCCATCATCTACGGCTTCAACGCACGCCCCGATGCCTCCGCAAGGGCCGCTGCGAAGGAAACGGCGATCGACATCCGAACGTTCTCGATCATCTACGAGCTCCTCGACGATGTCGAGTCACTCCTCGTCGGTGAGCTGAGTCCCGAAGAGGTCGAGAACTTCCTCGGCGTTGCGGAGGTGCGGCAGGTGTTCCGCGCACCCAGGGTGGGAACGGTGGCAGGCTCCTACGTCACGGAGGGATCGATCAACCGGAACGCTCGAGCTCGCCTCGTGCGCGACGGTGTCGTCATCTACGACGGGAGGATCGTCTCGTTGCGGAGATTCAAGGATGACGTTCCCACCGTCGCAACGGGCTACGAATGCGGTATCGGGCTCGCGAACTTCCGGGACATCAAGGAGGGCGACACGATCGAGTCGTACGAGGTCCGTGAGATCGCTCGCACCTGATCGTCAGGCAACGGAGGGATCATGGCACGCCAGCAGAGCGCCAGGATGCGCAAGGTCAATGAGCTCGTACGCGAGGTCGTTGCCGACGCGGTGCAGGACCTCAAGGATCCCCGTGTAGGTTTCCTCACGATCACGGGCGCCGAGACGAGCCCCGATCTTCGCCACGCCGTCGTGTACTACTCGGTGCTCGGCACGGACGATGAGAAGGCGGAGGCCGCGATCGCCCTCACGAAGGCGTCCCCGAGGATCCAGGGCGCGGTCGGGGACCAGACACGCCTCAGGTACACACCGAAGCTCGAGTTCCGGGTCGACACGTCGATCGACCGTGGCCTGCGGATCAGTCAACTGCTCGCAGAGCTCGCAGAGGAGTCGGCTGATGCACCTGCGGAGGAACCTGATGCATCCTGATCTCGACCGTGCGATCGATTCGGCTGCGACCCTCCTCGAGGCCAGCAACCGGATCGGCGTCGTCGGCCACGTCGGGCCGGACGGCGACGCACTCGGATCGATGCTCGCCCTGACACTCTCTGCCGTGGCCACGGGGCGCTCGGCGTTCGCTTCGTTCGACAACCCGTTCGTCGTCCCCGACGAGATGCGATTCCTCGACACGACGACCCTGGTCGCGCCGGATACCTTCCCGGAGGACCTCGATGTCGCCGTGGCCGTCGACACCTCCGTACGATCGCGTGTCGGCGGTCTCGCTGGGAAGATGGAGTCGGCGTCCAGCCTGCTCGTGATCGATCACCATGTCTCGGATGGGCAGTGGGGAGACCTGATCGTCCTCGACCCGACCGCAGGGTCGACGGCCGAGCTCGTCTACGAGCTCCTCCTCCGCCTCGGTTGGCCGATCTCGCCCGGGGTCGCAGCGGCGATCTATACCGGCATCGTCACCGACACGGGGCGTTTCCAGTACTCGTCGACATCACCGCGAACCCACGAGATCGCTGCACAACTCCTCAGGGCGGGCGTGGAACCGGACGCGATCGGCCAGCGTCTGTTCGAGGAGGCACCGTTCGGCTACTACGCGGTCGCCTCCCGGGTGCTCGAGCGTGCCGTCCTCGATGTCGACCACCGTTTCGTCTGGTCCCTCATGACCATCGAGGACCTCGCCGTGGGAGGGCTCGCGTACCACCAGACCGATCCCCTGATCGACCTCGTGCGCATGGCGCGAGGGACCGACGTCGCATGCCTCCTGAAGGAGCAGGCGCCCGGTGTCTACAAGGGGTCGCTCCGCTCGCGGGGACGTGTGGACGTCGCTGCGATCGCGAGGTCGTTCGGCGGCGGTGGGCACCACAACGCATCGGGGTTCACATCGAGCGACCCGATCGAAACGATCGTGGAGCTCGTGGTGGCCCAGCTCCCGTGACCGGCCCGGTATCGCCAGGCTTCGTCCTCGTCGACAAGGAACAGGGGTGGACGTCCCACGACGTCGTCGCGAAGGTGAGAAGGCCCCTCGGAGGGAAGGTCGGCCACGCGGGAACCCTCGATCCGATGGCGACCGGGCTCCTGGTCATCGGCATCGGTCGAGCGACGAAGCTGCTTCGATTCGTCCAGGGAAGTGAGAAGGAGTACGTCGCAACGGCACAGCTCGGAGTGGCGACGGACTCGCTCGATGCCGACGGTGCGATCATCTCCCGTGAGCCACTCCCGGTCGACCACGACCAGATCGTGTCCGCAATGGAGCGCTTCGTCGGCAACATCGTCCAGGTTCCGCCCATGGTCTCGGCCCGCAGGGTCGAGGGAAGGCGCCTCTACGAACTCGCCAGGGAGGGCAGGGTCATCGAGCGGGAGGCCCGACCGGTGACGATCCACAGGCTCGAGTTGCTCGAGGTGGCACCGAGCGACTATCCCGAAATCACCTTCCGGGTGGTCTGCTCGACGGGAACGTACGTGCGAACGCTCGCCGACGACATCGCGCGCTCACTCGGCGGACGAGCGCACCTCACCGCCCTTCGGCGCACCCGCAATGGTTCGATGCTCGTCGAAGATGCGACACCGGTGGCAGGCATCGTCGAGGCCATTGCCGAGGGTACGATCGACCCCATGATCATCAGCCCATGGGATGCCCTCGCATTCATGCCTGACGTGATCGTCGACGACACCGTCGCGTTCCGTGTCCGGAACGGTCGAACGGTTCCGCTCGATGACGAGCGGATCGCCGACGGCGCGATGGTACGCATCGGGGCCGGGGACGGACCTCTGGTGGCCGTGTACCGACGAGAAGGTGATGCGTTGGTGCCCGAGGTCGTGGTCTCGTGAGGGTTCTCACGGGGAGCCCGGAGACATGGGACACCGCAGGTACCGCGCATGCAGTGGCGATCGGCGTCTTCGACGGCGTCCATCGCGGCCACCGCGCCGTCTTCGAGACCTTGGCTCGCGCGGCCGATGGTCTGCCCCTCGTCGCGATGACGTTCTCCGATCATCCGGACGCCGTCGTGGACGGTGGACCGCCACCGCCTGCACTCACGACACTCGACCGTCGCATCGAACTGTTCGACGAGGCTGGTATCTCGATGGTCGCGATCATCGACTTCGACCACGACACGATGCAGCTCTCCCCTGATCGCTTCGTACAGCGGTATCTCGTCGACGGGCTGCATGCGGGCATGGTCGCCGTCGGCGACGGGTTCCGATTCGGTCACGGAGCGCGCGGGACGGTCGACACGCTGAGACTGCTCGGGCTCGACCACGGCTTCACGATTCTCTCCACGCCGATCGTGACCATCCATGGCACCGAGGTACGGTCGTCCACGATTCGCGCCGCGATCGCCTCGGGAGGCGTCGAACTCGCTGCCAGGATGCTCGGTCGGCCGTTCGAGATCGACGGAGAAGTCGTTCCCGGCGACGCTCGGGGCCGAACGATCGGATTCCCCACTGCGAACGTGTCCATGCCGGGCGGCTTCGTGCGCCCGGCGGGAGGCGTGTACGCCGTTCGATGCACGGTCTTCGACGTCACCTACGACGGTGTGTGCAACGTCGGGACGAGTCCCACGTTCGGAGGGGGATCCGAGAAGATCGAAGTGCACCTGCTCGACGTCGACATGGACCTCTACGGAAGAACCGTCCGTGTCGCATTCATCGATCGGATCCGCAACGAGCAGCGGTTCGCGACGATCGATGCCCTCGTCGCCCAGATCTCGAGCGACGTCGAGCGTGCCAGGGTCACCCTGGAACGGTGACACCTCCCTCCGGGCCGAACGCCGGACACCGCCCTCTTGTAGCGGTCGACGAATCCTGACAGAGTCTCACCATGCCGCACTTCCCGAAGGGAAGTCGTCATGGTCGTCGGTCTTGTCCTCGTCATCGCCCTGGCAGCGCCGATCCTCACAGAAGTCGAAGACCTTGCTCCGGGGGATGCGCTCGGTTTGTCGGTCCAGGGGGTGGCCTCGTCTCCGGTGACCCTCCCGAGGGCGCCGGCGCGATCGGTCCCGTCCGCCGTTCCCCTCGGCAGCGCAGGCGGACTCACCGTGGCGGCCCTTGCCCTCGCCATGGCTCGTCGCAGGAGGGAGAGTGGACCCATGTACGTCCTCGTCCACGGGCACGGCGGCTCCGAGGCGGACTTCGACGATCTCATGGCCGCGATGGGGATACCCCGTGGGCGCACGGTTGCGTTCGACTATCGCACGGTGCATCCCGCATCGAGTTCCACGGCCGCATCACGCATGGCCCCGACCGACGAGGCGGCGGCGGAGCTCGATGAGCTGATCCGTCGACTCGCCCGCGACCACGGGTCGGTCTATTCGATCCATCACTCGAAGGGTGGCGCGGTCGGCGTCGAGATGATCGCTGCCATCGACGCCGGTCATCGCCCGACGATCGACGGATACCGTGGAGCGGCCCTACTCGATCCCGCCATCGGATCAGGCGGCCTCGGTCGCCTCCAGCGGCTGGGAGGGTGGTTCGGTCCGATTCCCGACAACGGGGGTTTCGAGCCCCGACGGTGCGACGCGACCGGATGCAGGGACATCCGCGAGAACCTCGGCACGGCCGCAGGGATCGAGGTCATCGCCATTCGGAACCCCGACGCCATGATCACCAACTTCCTCGACGACCCTCCGGGACTGCGGACGTACGATCTCGTCGACGATGGCAAGCCGATCGCCGTCGCGCAGTGGTGGAATCCACCAGGGATCCTGCGGAGGGTGTTCGAGGCGCACGGAAGCGTCCTCACCCATTGGGCAGTCGCAGAGTGCATCTCGGCCGAGGTCGCGACTCCGGCATCGTGTTCGTGGAAGGGCCATCGGCGCATGCCGCGCGTCTGGTGGGGGAGGGGTGTGGGCGCACGTTCGTCGGCTCTGAGGATCTAGGGTTGCGGCCACCGCGTCGAGATCGAGGTGGAGGCGATCGCATGACGATCGTTTTCGGGCGCGTACTATCCACGCATCTCTGGTAGCCTGCCCGTGGGCGTTCGCCCGATCACGTACTCGCGTAGGAAAGTACCTCGTGAACGACACTCAATCTGTTGTAGACGAATACGGCACGCATGCCACGGACACGGGCTCGCCCGAGGTCCAGGTCGCGTTGCTCACCGAGCGGATCAACCACCTCACCGAGCACCTGAAGATCCACAAGAAGGATCATCACAGCCGGAGAGGCCTGCTCATGATGGTCGGGAAGCGTCGACGACTGCTGCGGTACCTCCAGGAACAAGACGTGGAGCGCTACCGAGCCCTGATTGCGAAACTGGGTCTGCGTCGCTAGCACCAGATACGGAGGCGGCATCCGTGCCGCCGTCCGTCCTATCTGCACGACGCACCGGTGACGTACAACCGGAGGACGACTTCCAGTTGTCAGTGGCCATGATTCGGCCCCGACACCTCGAATCATGACCACTGCCAATTGGATCTCCTCCCCAATACGAAGGAGAAACGAGTGGTAGAAACCACCGTCCGCGGGCGTGTCGGCGAGGTAGAGATCTCGCTGAGCACAGGAAAGCTCGCACAATTGTCCGATGGAGCCGTGACGGTTCGCATCGGAGACACCACGGTCCTCGTGACCGCAACCGCAAGCCGCAAGCTCCGGGAGGGAGTCGATTTCTTCCCCCTCACGGTCGACGTCGAAGAGCGCACGTACGCCGTGGGCCGGATCCCGGGTTCGTTCTTCCGCCGTGAGGGCCGAGCGACCGAAATGGCGACGCTCACGGCTCGCCTGATCGACCGGCCGCTGCGACCGAACTTCAAGGACGGCTACCGCAACGACACCCATGTCGTTGCCACCGTCATGTCGGCAGACCTCCAGAATCCCCACGACATCATCGCGCTCAACGGTGCATCCGCTGCGCTGACCGTCAGCCCGATCCCCTTCGAGGGCCCGATCGGTTCGGTCCGCCTCGCCCTGATCGATGGGGAGTGGATTCCGTTCCCCACGTACGAGCAGGGTACGAACGCCGTGTTCGAGATCGTCGTAGCGGGGAAGCGCAACAGTGAGGGCGGCATCGACATCGCAATGGTCGAGGCCGGTGCGTCCGAGGACAGCTATCGCCTGGTCCAGGCCAGTGCGAGGGCTTCCGACGAGGCCACGGTCGCCGAAGGCCTCGAGATCGCCAAGGAGTACATCGCGACGATGATCGATCTCCAGCTCGAGCTTCGCGACAAGCACGGTGCGCCCGAGCCCGTCGAGTGGGAGCTCATCTTCGACTACACGGACGAGATCTACGGCAGGGTCAACGAGTTCGCCCGTCCGAAGCTCGTGGAGCTTGCGACCATCGTCATGAAGCACGAACGGGCCGATGCCGAGCGTGCCATCAGGGACGAGACAGTCGTTGCGCTCGGTATCGCAGAAGACGACAAGGACACGCTCGGTCAGGCGAAGGCCGCCTTCTCGAAGATCCAGAAGGACGTCATGCGGTCCAGGATCGTCAACGACGGAGTGCGCATCGACGGTCGCGGCCTGACCGACGTCCGGCCGATCACCGTCGACGTCGGCGTCGTTCCCGGTGCGCACGGGTCAGCGCTGTTCCAACGCGGTGAGACCCAGGTGCTCAACGTGGCGACCCTCGGGATGCTGAAGATGGAGCAGATGCTCGACACCATCTCGCCCGAGGACTCGAAGCGGTACATGCACCACTACAACATGCCTCCCTATGCCACGGGCGAAGCCGGCTTCATGAGGGGACCGAAGCGTCGTGAGATCGGCCACGGAGCCCTCGCCGAGAAGGCCGTGCTCCCCGTCATCCCACCGGCCGAGGACTTCCCGTACGCCTACCGCCTCGTCTCGGAGGTGCTGATGTCCAACGGCTCGTCGTCGATGGCATCGGTCTGCGGATCGTCGTTGTCACTGATGGACGCCGGCGTACCGATCTATGCAGCGGTGGCGGGCATCGCGATGGGTCTCATCCACCACGAGGGCAAGTTCGTGACCCTCACGGACATCCTCGGTGTCGAGGATCACCTCGGTGACATGGACTTCAAGGTCGCAGGAACGCGTGACATGATCACCGCGGTCCAGCTCGACACGAAGATCGAAGGCCTTCCTGCCGAGGTCCTCATCGCGGCCATGGGCCAGGCCCGTGACGCGAGGATGTTCATCCTCGACGCGATGGCGGCCACACTTGCCGAGCCACGTGCCGAACTCGCACCGACGGCGCCCAAGATCGAGGCGATCATGGTCCCGAAGGACAAGATCGGCGAGGTCATCGGGCCGAAGGGCAAGACGATCCGTGAGCTCGAGGAGGAGACCGGCGCATCCATCGAGATCGACGATGACGGTACGGTGCGCGTCGGTGCACCGGACACGACGTCGCTGAACCTGGCCAAGGAGCGAATCCTGGCGATCGGCTTCCCGCCGGAGGTGAAGGTCGGTCAGGTGTATGACGGCGAGGTGGTGAACATCACCAAGTTCGGCGCCTTCGTCAACATCCTCCCCGGCCGTGACGGGCTGCTGCACATCTCCAAGATCGGAGGCGGCAAGCGCATCGACAAGGTCGAGGACGTGCTTTCACTCGGTGACAGCGTCAAGGTGGTCGTGTGGGAGATCGACGATCGCGGCAAGGTCAGCCTCGACATGGAAGGCGCCCCATCGGGCACCGACGATGAATCCGTCCCAGAAGCTCCTCGCGCCGCACGCGATGACAGCGAGAACCGCGGTAATGGCGACGGCGGGGATCGGAACCGCAGTCGTGACCGTGGCGGAGAACGCAGCAGGGACCGTGGCGGAGACCGCAACCGCGACCGCGATGACCGCAACCGCGACCGACGGACCGAGCCCGTGGCCTCGGACAAGCCCGGTCGCAAGGTCGTGTCGTTCGAGGACGATTTCGAGTCCGGCCTCTAGCAGTGACCTGATGGACGATGGTTTGGGCCCGGGAGCATCCCGGGCCCAAACTGCGTGTTCGGGTCCTGTGTCTCGGGTGCGAGGCGGGGGCTACGAACCGCTCAGCCCCGGTGCGGCAGGTGTGGACCGTGAGGCATGCCAATACGACTCCATGCGTTCGACGAAGGCCTTCGTCCGTTCGTCGTAGATCGTCGCACCGAGGGTGAATGCCTCCTGCCGGAGGTGTGGGGTGTGGTGGTCGATCAGCGCGACGAGTGTCGATCGTTCCCTGGGGTCGGGACAGGCGTCCGGCTTCTCGATGATCACGGAACGGAGGACCGCGAAGTCATGCTCCCTCCCGAGTGTCTCGGCGAGTGTCGTCAGTCTCGCGCCGTAGGCGTCGAGGAGGTCCGGCCACAGCGGGGACAGGGTCTCGACCTGATACTGCAGGTACTTGACCCGCTTGCGCCACTCATGGAGGGTTTCGGAGTCCGACGTGCGTACCGCCCGCTCGAACCCGCGTCGGCCGCGCCCGTGGACGCGTCGGAGGCCGCCACGGATCGCACGGAAGTCGTCCCTGATCTGCGGGCCGGCGTTCTGCGACCCGAGCCGACCCCTGCCTGAGAACCGCGCACGAGCTGCGTTGAGCGTGGTCGCGAGATCTGTCATCAGCTGGCGATCGTCGACGACCGTCGTTCTCAATCGCCGGTGCTCGAGCCGGAGATACGAGCGTGTCGATGCGAATGCGTGTGACGAAACGGACGGTCCGAAGATCTCCTTGACCGCTGCGAGTGTGCGGAGGAGGACGTCAGAGTCCCTGACGGGGGCGAGATTCCTCGACACGTCACGGAGGACGACGTTCTCGTTCCTGTAGACGTCGTATCCGAGCTCGTCGCGAACGAGGCGAAGCAGCGCCCTGGTGCGCTTCATCGCCTTCCTCGCCTCATGGATCCCGCGGTCGATGTCGTCGGGATGCAGGAGGGCAGGGATCATGATGTCGAACTGATCGAGGGTGATCCTTACCAGGGCGTCACCGAGGCTCTCGTCGATGCCGATCGTGACGTCCGCTTCGCGTGGATGTGCTGGGACCGTGTCGATCCTGACGGAGACGAGGTGCAGTTGATCCTGTGTGGTCATGGTGACCGTGCCCAGCGACAGTGGGGCGAGCGACTCCGAGGAGGTTCGGGAGTTACTCGAGAACGAATGTGAGCTTCATGTCGACTCGGAAGTGGCTGATCGTCCCGTCGTCTGCGAGTTCCACCTTCTGCTCGGAGATCCATGCGCCCTTGATGCCGTTGATGGACTGCTGCGCCTTTGCGATGCCCTTGCGTATCGCGTCCTCGAACGACCCGGGGGAGGTGGCTGTGATCTCGATCACCTTCGCAACTGACACGTGGGCACTCCTTTCGTCGGATGATCTCGGTACTCAGCGTACACGGGGCGGGTCGTCTCTGGCGGCCGGGGAGGCCTTGGGCGTGTTCGATTTCCTCTGGCAATCGAACACATGTTCGATTAGCATGGCGGTCCAGCGGATCGACCCGCTGGATGAGGACGGAAGGACGTCGGTGTGGTCGTATCCCTGCAGCGAGTGAGTTTCGATGATGCGGTGATCGACCTACCGTTCGAGGCAGGCGCACTCACCCTCGAGGCAGGCCAGGTCGCCGGTCTCTCGGGACTTCCCGGAAGTGGGCTCACCAGAATCGGGCTTTCCCTGCTCGCCCGACACGCGCCAGGGGGGAACCTCGCGTATCTCGATGTCCGAGGATGGATGAACCCGGCAGCCGCATGGGAGGTCGGAATCGAGGCGGATCGCATGGTCGTGGTTCGATGTGAGGATCCGGTGGCCTGGGGGAGGGTGGTCGCAGCCCTGGTATCGGGGGTTCGAGGTGTCTATGCCGAGGTTCCGATCAGTGTCACGGATCCCGTGATCCGAACGCTCGCGGCAAAGGCGAGGGCGCATCGGACGGCGCTCGTCCTCAGACCCATCGAGGGCTCGCTCCCGATCGGGCTGGCCCATCTCAGCCTCATCGCCCGCGAGATCGTCTGGACCGGAACGGACTCGGGGCACGGCCACCTTCGTACCAGAAGGTCCCGTTTCGAGGTCTCCGGCAAGGCGGTCGGTGGAATGCAACGAATGATCGAGATCGAGGACCATGGAACGAACGATCTGCGTGTGGTTTCCCGCGTGGGCACTCAGGCGACCAGACGCCTCGCCTGAAGTCCCTGTCCAGGTGGTCGGGGAGAACGGCATCGTCATCGCGAGGAACGACCTCGCGGCGTCAGCCGGTGTCGTCATCGGCATGACCCGTCGATCCGCCGAGGCGCTGTGTCCTGCCGTGGTGACCCTTCGGCAGGACATGACAGCCGAGATGGACCGCTTCGATCCGGTGATCGAGGTGATCGAGGGGCTCGTACCCAGAGTCGAGATCGTCGAACCGGGCATGGCTTTCATCCCCACGAGCGGTGCGGTCACTTACTACGGCGGTGAGCGTGCCCTCATCGAGCGCTTGGACAAGGAGCTCGCCGTGTTCGGGTCCGGGCACCGTATCGGTGTCGCACTCGGCCCCTTTGCCGCCCAGCAGGCTGCGATACGGACGACGGAGACCGAGTCGGTGAGGATCATCGAAGATGATGCAGGGTTCCTGACGGAGCTCGATGTCGGGAGCCTCGGGGATGAGGATCTTGCTGCGACGTTTCGCTGGCTCGGCATCACGACCCTCGGGCAGGTCGCCTCCCTCCCTCGAGACGCCGTGGCATCCAGGTTCGGGCGTACAGGGATCGAGGCCCATCGCATCGCCCTGGGGATCGATCGATCGCTCGACCCCCGCACCGTCCCCTCGGACCCGTCCGTCGCCATGGAGTTCGATCCCCCCATCGTGGACATGGAACAGGCGGCCTTCGCAGCGCGGGAGCTCGCCCAGAGGCTCATCGCGGGTCTCGCCCCCCACGGTGTCGCTCCCCACCGCGTGGTCGTCGTGGCTCGAGCCGCGGACGGAACCGAGCGATCGAGAACCTGGCGTAGCGCCGATCCCTTCTCGGATCGAACGCTGGCCGAGCGGATCCGTTGGCAGCTGCGATCGTGGATCGAGGGTGTCTCGGCAGGAATCCGGGGTGGCCTCGTATCGCTCATCCTGGACCCTGCCGATCTGTCAGGATCGGGTCGGCAGATGGGCCTCCAGGAGGATGCGAAGAGCTTCGAGGAGATGCAACGTGCCCTCATGGAGGTCCAGGCGATCGCAGGATCGGACAGCCTGCTCATTGCACGCCCCCAGGGTGGGCGCGACCCTGGTGATCGGATCGTTTGGAGCAGGTGGGGGGAGAGCCATGGGGTACCCGATCGGGACCCTGCAGCACCATGGCCCGGCCAGATTCCGAGCCCTGTACCCGCCCTGGTGCCTCCCCGTGCCATCCCGTTCCAGGTCAGCTTCGTCGACGGAATCCCCGAGCAGGTACGGCTGCGCTCCCGATGGGAACCCGTCCTGTCGTGGGCGGGGCCCTGGCGGAGCGTCGGGCGGTGGTGGGACGGGCAGACCTCAGCCGATCGCTACCAGATCGTCACGTCGGTCGGCGCGTACCTGTGCGAAGTGCGTGACGGTTCGACCTATCTGCTGGGCGTCTACGACTGATGCCGCGGTCACTCCGCGAGGGACGCCGCTGCACGCAGTGCGCCGTAATGCTCGGTGATCGATTGTTCGACACGGGCGGAGAGGGAGCCGAGGTCGTCTCGATTGGTCATCGCGGATGTCTCGATCGGCTCGAGGATGCGAATGTGCACCGTACCGGGGCGGTAGACCTTCGAACCCGGACGCGAGATGCGATCCGTTCCCTCGATGATGACGGGGAGGAGCGGAAGCCCCGTGTCGATGGCGATTCGGAATGCGCCCTTCTTGAACGGGAGCAGGTTCCCGTCGCGGCTTCTCGTACCTTCCGGGAACACAAGCAACGAATGTCCGCGCTCTGCGGCGAGGCGCACTCCCTCGTTGATCGCCTGTCTCGACGAGCCCCCTGCCTGGCGATCGACCTCGATGATCCCGATCGTCCGCATCGCCCTGCCGATGAGGGGCAGGCGGAACAGCTCCTTCTTGGACAGGTAACGGCCGGATATGGGCAGCTCCTCGAGCAACAGGGGTACGTCGAACATCGACAGGTGATTCGCGGCGACGACATAACGCCGCGACAGATCGACGTTTTCCTTTCCCTCCGAGACCACCGTCACCGGAGGGATCCGGAGGAACATGCGCGCCCAGTGATCGACGATCCGATCGTGAACGGAGGCGGTGGGGGAGAACGCACCGATCGTGAGGATGACGAGGGCGAGGGCCATCGTGTAGATGAACACCAGCGGAACCAGGACGAACGTGCGAACGGCAGCGACGGACTCGCGAAGCATGGCGGTAGCGTAGACCGGATGACAGGGGCGAGCGTATGAGGACGGTGGCGGTCGATGCCGCTCGCCGAATCGCGCTCGGGGCACAGGGGTTCGGTGGGGGACGGGTCATGGGCCGTGTGGATGTTCGTCACTTCCGGAGGGTCATGAGGACGGTGGGTGCCGTCCAGCTCGACTCGGTGAATGTGGCCGTCCGGACGCACTACATGCCGTTCTACTCACGGTTGGGTCCGTACGACCGTGACGCCCTCGACACGTGGC
>JAWOGV010000133.1:0-4579 GCA_046496605.1 Acidimicrobiia bacterium
GCGCGCTCGCGGACACGTCCGTCCCAGTACGGCGGCTGTGCGCGACGACCTCACCGGTGAGCCAGATGCTCATCGTGCGGCCGGGAGCGCCGAGCGCGACGGCCTCGTCGAACAGGGTGGCGAGCTCGTCGGAATCGGCGAGCATCTCGGCGGCCGCCGTGTCGGGTCCACGTTCGACGTACCGGGCGCGCCGGGCGGCGGGAAGCTCACGGATCGTCGATCTGATCTCGTCCTGCCATGCCTGGGACACCTCGAGTGGCAGGAGATCCGGATCCTGGAAGTACCGGTAGTCCTCTGACTCCTCTTTCGTTCGCATCAACGAGGTGGCACCCGTTTCCTCGTTCCAGTGACGTGTCTCCTGGTGGATGACGCCTCCGGATTCGAGGACTCGTATCTGGCGTTCGATCTCGAAGGCAACCGCTCGCTGGAGGCTGCGGAGCGAGTTCACGTTCTTGGTCTCCGTGCGCGTCCCGAGGGTCGATGATCCCGTGGGACGGACCGAGACGTTGGCGTCGAATCGCATCGATCCCGCCTCGAGCCTCGCGTCGGACACCCCGAGGGCGAGCACGATGCGCTGGAGCTCGGCACCGTAGGCGCGGGCCTGCTCAGGCGTCCGGATGTCCGGTTCGGTGACGATCTCCACGAGCGGTACCCCTGCTCGATTGAAGTCGAGGAGCGTGTGCGTGGCATCGTGGATACGACCACCCCCGTCGCCGACGTGGGAGCTCTTGCCCGTGTCCTCCTCCATGTGGACCCTGGTGATACCGATCGTGGTCGGCTCACCGTCGACGTCGACGGAGATCGATCCGTGCTCACACACCGGGAAGGTGTATTGGCTGATCTGGTAGTTCTTCGGGAGGTCCGGGTAGAAGTAGTTCTTGCGGTAGAAGACCGAGCGTTCGTTGATGGTGCACTCGAGCGCCAGGCCGATCTTGACGATGCCCTCGATCGCCTTCTCGTTCGGGACGGGCAGGGCGCCGGGAAGGGCGAGACAGACGGGACAGCACTTGGTGTTCGGTTCCCCGTCACCGTCCGCTGGGCACCCGCAGAACATCTTCGACGCGGTGCTGAGCTCGACATGGGTCTCGATGCCGATGACGGGTTCCCAACGGGAAGGGGACGACGTGGTCATGGGGCTGTGACCTCGGAGGTCGCAAGGGGGGCACGGGCGGTGAATCCTGCGAGCCTCTCGACCTCGGCCGCGACCCGGAACATCGTCGCCTCCCCGAGCGCAGGAGCCATGACCTGGAACCCGATCGGCAGCCCATCGTCGTCGAGGCCGACGGGAACCGAGATCGCAGGGTCCCCGGCCAGGTTCGACGGGATGGTGCACACGTCCGAGTAGTACATGGCGATCGGATCCGCCGACCGCTCCCCTATCGGGAACGCCGTCGTCGGGGATGTCGGTGACACGAGGGCATCCACCTGTGCATACGCGGCCGCGAAGTCGTTCCGCACGAGGGTCCGGACCTTCTGTGCCTGTCCGTAGAACGCGTCGTAATAGCCGGCGGACAGGGCATACGTGCCGAGGAGGATGCGTCGGATCACCTCGGGGCCGAAACCCTCGGCCCGCGAGTGGCTCATCATCTCCTCGGTGGTGCCCGCCACCGCGGATCGATGACCGTAGCGAACCCCATCGAAGCGTGCGAGGTTCGCAGAGCACTCGGCCGGCGCGATGAGGTAGTACGCCGAAAGTGCGTACTCCGAGGACGGGAGCGAGATCTCCACGATCTCGGCGCCGCTCCCCGCGAGCTTGTCGACCATGGCGAGCGTCGCAGCCCTGACCTGTGGATCGATGCCTTCGCCGAGCAGCTCGGTGACGACGCCGATCCTCATGCCCGCGACCCCTGCGTCGAGCTGGGAGCCGAGGTCGGGAACAGGGGCGTCGATGCTGGTCGCATCCATGCGGTCCCATCCGGCGACAGCGGCGAGGAGGGTGACGCAGTCCTCGACGGTGCGGGCGAACGGACCGATCTGATCGAGGGACGAGGCGAACGCAATGAGCCCGTAGCGTGAGACAAGCCCGTACGTCGGCTTCATGCCGACGACACCGGTGAGCGCCGCGGGCTGGCGGATCGATCCGCCCGTGTCACTGCCGAAGGCGCCGAATGCCGAGCCAACCGCAACCGACGCAGCGGAGCCACCCGACGATCCTCCAGGGACGCGGTCCGTGTTCCAGGGATTCCTCGTAGGACCGAACGCCGAGTTCTCCGTCGAGGAGCCCATCGCGAACTCGTCCAGGTTGGTCTTGCCCACGATCACCGCGCCAGCGCTCTTCAGGCGTGCGACCACGGTCGCGTCATACGGGGGCTTCCACCCCTGGAGGATCTTCGACGAGGCCGTGGTCTCGATGCCAGTCGTGCACATGTTGTCCTTCAGCGCCAGCGGGATCCCGTGGAGGGGTCCGGTCTCCGTTCCGGCGGCAAGGGCGGCATCGGCGGCGTCCGCTGCGCCGAAGGCAGCGGTGCGGTCGATGGTCAGGAAGGCGTGCAGATGGGCTTCGGTGACGGCTGCCCTCCTGATCACTGCCTCGAGGAGGTCCCGCGATGTGAACGACCCGGCACGCAGGCCGGACCCCGCATCCGCAATGGACAGGTCGGCGAGGTCGGTCATTCCCCGAGGATCCTCGGGACGCGGAACTGCCCCTCGTGGGCATCGGGAGCCTCGGAGAGGACGAGGTCCCGGTCGAGGCACGGGCGGACCTCGTCGGTCCGGAACCCGTTCACCATCGGGAGGGGATGCGATGTCGGCTCGACACCGTCGGTCGGCAGTGCCTGAACCCGCTCGGCGTGCTCGAGGATGTCCTCGAGCTGTGCCCCATAGGTTTCGAGTTCCTCCGCGCTGAGGGCGAGACGGGCGAGGTGCGCGACCTTGGCGATGTCGATGTCGACGGGCATGCCGGGGATGGTACCGAGTGGCAGCACCATGCAACTGCCGGGCTACCGTTCGCCGATGCTCCCCATGCCCTCCCGTACCGAACTCGGGCGGCGACTCCCCCGGCTGCTCATCGGCCTCGTCCTTTTCGGCTTCGGTATCGCCCTCATGGTCCTCGCCGACCTCGGTCTCTCCCCGTGGGAGGTGCTGCACCAGGGAATCTCGTTCAACACCGGAATCCCCATCGGGACGGTCGGCATCATCACGGGCATCGTCGTCCTTCTGCTCTGGATCCCCCTGCGCGAGCGGGCCGGCATCGGAACGGTCCTCAACGTGCTGCTGATCGGCGTGGTCATCGACCTCACATTGTGGTTGGCTCCGATCGAGCCGACGCAGGCGTGGCACCAATGGACGCTCCTCATCGTCGGCATCCTCATCATCGCCGTCGCCTCTGGCCTCTACATCGGGGTCGGCCTCGGTCCGGGTCCGAGGGATGGCTTGATGACCGGACTCGGCAAGCGCGGCATCCCGATCGGGTGGGCAAGGGGGGCGATCGAGCTCACGGTGCTCGGCATCGGGTTCCTCCTCGGAGGCACCGTCGGCGTAGGAACCGTGCTCTTCGCCTTCGGGATCGGCCCCCTCGTGGGCTGGATGCTCCCCGCCCTGGCGATCGCCCCCGTACCGGGTCGCAAGGTCCCTGCGGTCCCACCCACCGGCATCGCCGTTCCAGACGAGGCCTGACCGGTCGAACCGACGTCGAACCGCACCATCCACCAACGCCTGCTCACCAGCCTCCTTCGAGGAGAGCCTCCCGGTGCTCGTGGCTATCGTGAATCGGCATGGTGATCACGCGTGAAGGACGGTCGGCGTGGAGGTCCTGAGAGTTGGCTTCGTCGGCACCCGGACGTCCAGTGTGGAGGCGACCACATCGTTCTTCGCGCAGGTGATGGGACTGGAGGTGGTTCGGAACGATTCCTCGTGGTCGATCCTCCGCCTGCCATCCGGTCCATTCGACCTCTTCGAGGTCTACGGAACCGACTTCGATGATGAACGACTTGCGCCTTCGGACGAGTCGCTGTTCGTTGCCTTCACGGTCTCGGACCTCGACGAGGCCCGCACGGAGATCAGCGCGGCGGGGGTCGATGTCGGGGACGTCGTGTGGGCCGCTGAGGCATTCAACGATCCCGACCTCGAAGGCTACGGATGGTTCTTCTTCCGTGCCCCCGACGGACGCACCTACGTCATCCAGCAGGTCCCGGAACACGAGGCGTAGGGACACCTCGAACATGGCTCCACAGGCACGCCGCCGGTCCGAATGTGTCATACCGGGCTGAGATCATGAGGCATGTTCGGAATGAGAAACACTGCTGATGGTCAGGCCGGGATCGACCCTGTTTCGGTTGATCCGTGTGAGGTGCCGTTCGGGTCGGGTCAACCGGATGTGGCGTGGGTTGATCCGTTCCCTGACGGTGTGATGGGACAGATCCCTGGTCGGGTCACGGAGTCGGTTCCGGATCGGCTTGATGGGATGGCTCCGGGCCCGGTCCTCGCCGCGTTCATGGCCTCGGTCGACGTTTCGAGGCTGTCGGGCTATGACGTGGTGTCGGTACTGATCGCCCACCAACGACTCGCTTCGCATTTCCAGGCGGCGGTGTACCGGGACATGATGGCCCTCGTCTCAGTGTTCGCACAGGACGAGCCGTTC